>CAMZMA010000177.1 GCA_947311815.1 uncultured Flavobacteriaceae bacterium | reverse complement strand
GTACAGAAACTCTTGGATCATTTCTGGTTTTCATAAAATCCATAAAGGTTTTAGATATTTTGACCTGATTTTCGTTTCTAGAAGTAAAACATTTGGTTAATGGATTTACATTCGGACCTCTATCATCAGGTGAGTTTTCATATTGCGTAAAAGCAATATCAGCATTACTAGTCATCACCCCACCTGCAATGGCTTTTTGAGCCCAAGTTTGCGCTCCTGCAGGATCTACTTTTACCATACGCATTGCCAAACGCAACATTAAAGAATTGGCAAATTTTTTCCATTTTGCATTGTCTCCTCCATAAATTAAATCGGCAGACCCATAAGAACTTGCCCCAGCAGTACTTAATGTATTTGATGCTTCTTCTAAAGTAGCCAACATATTCGCATAAATATCGCTTTGTTTGTCATATTTAGGAAAACGAATACCTTCTAAAGAACCTTTACCAGCTTCACTATAAGGAATGTCTCCATAAGCATCTGTTAATCTGCTAAAAATTAATACTCTTTGTATTTTTGCAATGCCTAAATCTGCTACTGCAGTTGGTTCAGTACTATTTTCTAATTGTGCTTCTAAATCAATAACATTTTTTACTGTTGTTTTGTATTGCTCTTCAAACAACCAATGTGTGTGTCCTTTTTTATAACTAAAAATAGGCCCATAATGTGTAATGTTTATTTGTTGAACATCTGGCATCATATGTATCATACACCAAAATAAGTATGCCACATAATTACTACCACCCGTATATAATTGAATGTATGTTAATTTGGTTCCTGGAGATAGGGACGTTGGTTTTGTTGGATTTACATTTAAGGCTTCGTAACCTTTATCACAAGAGCCAAATGTTAGCACGATTGCTACTAATAATATAATTAATTTTTTCATCGTTTTTAAGTTTAAAATTTAACATTTAGAGAAAAACCTACACTTCTTGTAGCAGGTGTACCAAACCTCTCAATTCCTTGTGAATTCAGGTTATTTAATGAGGCTTCAGGATCTACGTTATCAATCTTTTTAGAGATATAAAATAAGTTTCTACCTATTAAAGATATTTTTAAGTTTTTTACAAAAGCTCCTTGTAAGGCTTTGGTTGGTAAATTGTAAGAAATACTTAGTTCTCTAAATTTAACAAAGTCTGTACTATACACAAATTCTTCTGAGATACCTGCGTTTTCTTCGGCAATTAAACCGTAATAGGTTCGTAGGTTTTTAGGCGCTATGGTTGTAGTAAACGGAGCTCCATTTGTATCTACACCAGAAACTTCTAATCCGTTTTCACGACCTCTTAATGTTTTTTTATGCAATCCTCTTAACATCAATTCTCTGTTTGTACCAGAGTGCACAGAACCGCCAAATTTAGCATCAATTAAAAAACTTAATGTAAAATCTTTATACGTAAAACTATTTGATAATCCCATGGTTAAAGGAGCAACACCTTGACCTAAAATTTTATTTTCTCCCTGTACTGGTTTAGGAATTGAACCCGAAGTATCATATACAATATTTCCATTCGCATCTCTTTCATACGAAGATCCAAAAATAACACCGTAATGCTCTCCAACAATATGAGAGATTAATGCTGTTTTAGATCTAGTTAAACTACCATCTACATTAATGGGCGTATCGGCATCATCTGTATGAACAATTTTACTATTGTTATAGCCTAAATTAAAAGAGGTTCTCCAAGTAAAATTATCATTTTTAATAGGTGTTCCTCCAATTAAAAGTTCATATCCTTTATTACTTAACTCTCCAATATTAAGAATTGCAGAAGTATAACCAGATGTTATCGAAGCTGCTGCTCTAACAATATCGCTTGTGGTATTGTTTTGATAATACGCAACATCTAAAGTTAATCTGCTATCAAAGAAACGACCATCAAACCCTATTTCAAATTCGTTTTTTTGAAAAGGAACTAAATTAGGATTCGGAATAGCAAACCCATTTAATTGCCCGAAGGATTGCCCTTGAAAAGAACCTGTTACGGCATAATCTAAATTAAGTGCATAAGCGGTTCTTGCACCACCTGCAACTTGTGCATAACTAGTTCTTAATTTAGCATAATTAACAAACTCTGGCAATTCGAATGCTTTGTCTAATAATAAACTACTACTTAACGACCAGTAAAAATCATTATTAGGAGTTGTTTTTCCTGGGAATGACAATGTTGAAAACCAGTCATTTCTTCCTGTAAAAGTTAGATATACATAACGATCATAATCTACTTCAAAAGAACCATAAATTGAGCTTGTTCTTTTTTGGTAATAATTGTTACTAGGAATTGGTAACGTTGTATTATTTAAATCTTCTAATCCAATCACTACAAACTGACTTCCTGTAGCACTTAATGCACTAAAAGTAGAAGTTTGACTATTTGCACCTATTAAAGAATTGGTAGAAATCTTATCGGTTATTTTTTTATCAATACCTAGCATAATATCGGTATCAAATAAGGTATAGGTACTTTTATTTTGATACAATTTTCCTGATGGTTTGTAAGCAGTACCATAAGGTGTTACCTGTCTTCTATCTAAATTATAAGTATCAATACCTGCTCTTCCTGTCACATACATCCAATCATTAATATCAAAACGTAAGGTTGTAGCAGCAATCAATCTATTTTTTTTATCATCATTATTAAAATTATTAACCGCCCAATAAGGGTTTGAAATAAATTGACTTGGTTGAAACCTAAGTTCTGTACCTTGATCATTAGACCCTGGTTTTAAATCGTAAATATCTAAACTACTTGGTAAAACATAAGCAACTGTATTTGCATTACCAGGAGTATCGCCAATAGTAATACGATTGTGTACTTTTTCTACAATATATTTGATATTTACTGTTGATGTTAATTTTGAATTAATTTTAGACGAACTATTTAAGCCGATAGACTTTCTATTTAATGTAGAATTCGGGAAAATATCATTATTGTCTAAATTAGAAATAGAAAAACGGTAACTGCCATTTTCTGACCCTTTAGTAAAAGCTACCGAATTAACAGATGTGGTTCCTGTATTGTAAAATTTATCTAAATTATTACCTGTATATTTATACGGACGTCTTACACCATCCCAATTATACACCATAGAATTATCAAATTTTGTACCCCAAGACTGTAATGTACTTGTATAAGAATCATCAATTGCATTGGCGGTAATTGCAATTTCTACGGGATTTCCTGCTAAATCATACTCAAAACCTGGTTTTAAATGCTGATTTCCTTGTCCGTATGTTGTTTGAAAATCTTGCAAGCTAGTATTGATTTTATCAAAAGTAAAAGAACTTGAATATTCTATACCAAATCCTTTTTTCTTTTTTCCTGATTTTGTGGTAATCATAATAACACCATTTGATGCTTGAGAACCATAAAGAGCTGCTGCAGAACTACCTTTTAATACCGAAACCGATTCAATATCATCAGGATTTATAGAAGAAATATCATCTCCTCCATCACCATGCTCTCCTCCAAATGCCCCAACTGCTGATCCTTTTGTTACATTAATCATAGGAATCCCATCAACAACATACAACGGTTGATTGTTACCTGTTAACGAACTAGCACCTCTAATAATAACTCTACTTGAACCCGCAGACCCAGCACTACTGGTTGATATATTTACACCTGCAACTCTACCTTGAAGTGAATTAATGGCACTGGTTGTTTTAACTTCAGACAAACTCGTTCCTTTTACTTCAAGGTAGAGTTGCAGGTGTAAATATATCAACCAGTAGTGCTGGGTCTGCGGGTTCAAGTAGAGTTATTATTAGAGGTGCTAGTTCGTTAACAGGTAACAATCAACCGTTGTATGTTGTTGAT
>CAMZMA010000176.1 GCA_947311815.1 uncultured Flavobacteriaceae bacterium | reverse complement strand
GGAATTGGTAGACACGTTGGACTTAAAATCCAATGGACATTAGTCCGTGCGGGTTCAAGTCCCGCCTTCAGTACTCAAACTCTTGTTAATCATTTGATTTTCAAGAGTTTTTTGTTTTTACAAAGGCTCTAACAGAAGAAGAACCCAATAAGCACTATTGAATTAGTTAGTGTAGAGTATTTACAAATTGTTTAAACAAAATATTTTCTTTTGAGGTCAGCACCTTACCGTATAGTTTTTTTAATTTGCTTGCTTACAAAATATTTGTAGTTTTATTATTTGTCGGTTCGAACGCAGTCGAGAACTATTTGTAGATAATTTGTATAATAAAAGGTCTCGACTGCGCTCGACTTATGTAAATATTTACTAACCTCAATTTTCCTTAATTTAAAACCAACCCCCTACTTACTTATCTTTCTGATAAGTGAGTAAGAAATACTAAAAAATGCATTGATACCTGTATTTGAAACTCCTAATTTTTTAAATCGCGATAAATGATCTATATAATTGGTATTGAATACATTTTTAACACCAATATTCATTTTTATAGGTTGATTGTTGGTTTTTATCCTAAAACTTGCCCCTAAATTTACCAGTTGATAACTGTTAGTTGGCGTTTCAAAAGCACCTACATTAGTTTGTTTAAACTTGTAAATATGTTGCAGATATATTTTTGATACTGAAAAAGAGTGTTTTTTAAAAAACTCAAAACTTACCATCGAATTGATTTTTGTTTGCGGTATTAAAGGCAACGAATTACCTGCATCATCTTTTGCAAAAACCGTAGAAACATCGCTTTCTATATGCAATCCGTGAATGCTATGAGGATGAAAATGCATACCCATTTCGCCTCCGTACAAAGAAGCGTTTGTTTGCGAATACTTAAAAACAGGATTGTTATTAATTTGTGTATTTGTGGGCGATAAAAACACATAATTTTTGATATGATTGTAAAAAGGATTGATAGAAAACTGAAAATGTTCTGAATTGTAATTGTATGCTACATCTATTTGCGTCGCTTTTTCTGTCGATAAAAGAGCATTCCCTTTTTCATATCTATTTGTTCCTTCATGCACACCATCCGATAATAATTCTGAAGTGGTTGGTGCTCTAAATCCACTCGAAATATTTGCTCTCCACTTACTGCTTTCTTGTTGATACGCTACACCACCAGAAAATGTAAATCCGTGGTAGGTTTTCTGCAATCCTGCAATATGCTGTGTTTGTTGTGCATTAATCGTCCGTTGATCTAAACGAATTCCTGTTTGAAAATGTACTTGATTAAAACTTGCATTTCCTAAAACATACGCACCTATATCTTTGGTAGTTGTATTCGGAATCAAAATTTCATCGCCATTATTTTTATTGGTTTGGTACATTCCTTGGCTACCAATAAGAAAATCAAAAACATCTTTATACAAAGGAGAACCCCATTTTACATTGTACGTAAATGTATTTAAGTACATTCCTAAAGCTTGCACGGTTTTATCGTCTTCAAACTCACGTCTGTAATTGCTGGTATAGCCAACAATGGTTTTTAATGAGGAATCTGGAAAACTAAAATTATTTTCAAAACTTACATTATGATTGTTAATAATCTGAAAAGGCAATTCAAAATTTCTTTTTGTTGATGTACTGTAATTCGCCCCTTCAGTAATGCCAAAATAATTCTGTAAATAACTATATCTTAAATTAGAAACCCAATTATCGGTATTAAATCCGAAGGAAGTTTTTATATTTTTTTGATTAAAACGCGTGTTTTTTACACGTTTCCCATTCGGAATTTTATAATCTGCGTGCGAATCGTAGCCACCAAAAAGATTCCATTTCAATTTTCCTTGATGTAATTTGTATGTTATATCTGTACTGCTTCCTAAGGTATTTGACATCCATTTGGTTTGTACACCAATTTCTGACGTGTTGTGATTAGCATAAGCTTCATCAACAAAAAATAAGACACCACCTAACGCATCGGCACCATATAATAACGATGCAGGCCCTTTAATAACTTCTACACTTCCGATACCAATTTCGCCTACGCCCAAACCGTGTTCGTCTCCCCATTGCTGATTTTCAATTCTGATACCTTGTGCATAGGTTACAATTCGGCTACCAGACAATCCTCTAATTACGGGTTTTCCGATACCCACTCCTGTAGTATTTTGCGCAACTCCAGCTAAATTACTGATGCTTTCTGCCAAAGTTAACGGATTGGAAACCTGTAATTTTTCCAGTTTTTGATGTTGTACCGATACAATGGTAGATTTTTGCAACTTCCCTGTAGGTGCAGCAATAACTACTTCGTCTAATTGATAATGACTTTCTGTTAAATAAAATGTTTTTTTAGGATATTTACTGATGTCAATAGTGGTTTCAATAGCTGTATATCCGATGAAAGAAATCTGTATTGTAATGATGGTTTTTTTTACTTCATCAATCGTAAAAATACCGTTTATATCTGTAGATGTCCCTGTTTTTAACGTAGGGAAAACGGGGACATCTACAGATATAAACGGTAATTTTAAGATTGATGAAGTAAAAAAAACCGTCATTACCATACGGATTTCTTCCATCGGATGTACAACTATTG
>CAMZMA010000175.1 GCA_947311815.1 uncultured Flavobacteriaceae bacterium | reverse complement strand
TGGTACCATTGTTGCCGCAGGCACAGGAACTTTAAATTACGCTATTGCCTCACAAACACCAAATGGAGCATTGCATATTAATTCTACCACAGGAGAGTTAACCGTAGCAGACGCAAGTTTGTTTGACTTTGAAACAAGCCCAAATATAGATGCTGTTATTACTATTTTAAATACCGATGCAACAACCACGGTAAATGCGACCATTCATTTAAATGACATTGATGATATTGCCTCTTTTTTGTCATCTTCAAAAACGGCTTATACAAACGCAAATGATAATGATTGGATTGAAGTTACAGAGGCTGAATACAACAACCTAGCAGCCAAACTAAATGAGGTTGCAACAGCAGGGTTAAAAGAGGGGGTTTTTGAAGATGATTTATCGCTGCTTATTGGAGGAGCGTATAGTTTTACATTGTCAACACAAAACACTGCTGATACTGAACTTAGAATAAAAAATGATGCGTATGTTTTTGCCTTTAAATACGTGAGTTTGACAACGGATACTAGAACAGCAGATGTTGTTAAAACATCTTCATCATCTGATGGAACTTTAGGGTATAGCGATTTGGGTACTGCCTTACCAAGTCATTCTGGAGAAGGAACTCATTATTTTGTATTAAAAGGAAATAATACACCAAATACTGCCGATGGATATTTGGCTTTTTATTCATCAAATGCTACTGGATATAAAAGAACTAGTGGCTATACTAATTTTTATATTCGTGGAAACAATAATGATATCACAGGCAGATTAGAAGATATTAAATATCAAAGCTTAACACCCCCCAAAAAAACAATGGGATTAAACTAGTATTTTTATGCTAGTGTAGAACAAGGTGTATTGAGTAAACTCTCAAAAGGGATGTACATTGTAAAAACTTTTGGAGAGAATAACACCTATTCAAAAAAACTAATGATACAGTAAACAATTGATTTTTTTAGAGGTAAACATTTTTCAATTGTGTATAGCAGCAGTAACGTTTTGTTACTGCTGTTTTTTTGTTCGCACAATTGCTTGTCGGTTTTTCCAATCAATCCATTTTTGACCTTTAATGCTGCGCATTAAATTATCAATAGTTCTCATAATAAAAATGTTGTAAATGGCTTTCCCTAAATTTTTTGGGTTGCGAGCAATGGCACGTAAACTCATAGAAAAACCAGGAGTTATATATTGCATGTAATGCCAATATCCTTCAGGTATATACAACATAGAACCGTGTTCTAAACCTCCTGTAAACCCTTTGGCTTTTAATAATGCTGGCCATTTTTTAAAATCGGGATTTGTAAAATTAATATCTTCTCTTGTAATTAATGAAAACGGAATTTTATACAACCATTTGTTTTGGCTTTGATTAAACAAAATCACCTTTTTTTTACCTTCAAAATGAAAATGAAAAATATTTGCTAAATCTATATCGTAATGCATAAAAGTATAAGAATCTGTTCCGCCAAAAAATAACATAGGCAAACTTTTCATCAATCGTAAACCAAAATCTGGAAATGTAAAGTCTTTTTGTAAAACAGGTACTTCTTTTAAAATATTCCATAAAAAAACACGATATTTAGTGGGTGCAGTTTTTAACAAATCTACATACTCACTCATTTTCATAGTAGCGTGCGGTTCATTAAATCCATCTTTATAATCTACAGGTCTATCATCATACAAAGGTACCATTTTATCTCCTGCAATTTCTTTCATGTAATCTAAATTCCATTTTTTAAAAGCAGGCCAATGTGTAATGCCTTTGGTAACAATTAAAGGTTTTTGAGGTTTAAAATAATTTTTTATAAAGGCTTCTTTACTGATAGTGCTAACACAATCTATTTCTTGTAATTGAAGTTTCATTAGGTGTTTTTTATTTGTAAAGTTACAAATTTAAGGCTCTTCTTTTTTGATAAGGTAAATTTTCAACAATCTTAAAAAACACAAGTCTTCTTACTTACAAAGAAGGTTTATGACTTTTATAAAAAGTAAGCGTTTACCATAGCAGTTTTATTACTTTATTTGTAAACTTCTAGCAATTGCTTCTAATTCAAAAATAAACTCACGTTTGTTCACTGATGGTGCATAGGTAAATCCTTCTACAACTACAATTCTGTTATTTTTTTCATCAACTACTGTATAATTTACAAAAGGACCTGCCATAAAATCGTTTTTAACTTCCCATTTCCCTCTGGTTTCGTAGGCTTTTTTTCCATCAACAATAGCATCAACTGTAAAAGGTGTATAAGCTTCTTCGGTAATCATATACATGCCTTCGGCAGAACCTGGAATGTATTTTTTACCAATAGAATCTCTTAAAGCGGTGATGTTATCTGCAATAGCCGAAGAGTCATTTATAGGAAAAGAATAGACTAAAATATTGTTACTTCCGTCTCCTCTTGCAATACCACTTTTTAAATGTTGACGAAGCCATAAAAAATCGCCCGTATCATCAACTTTTCTAAAACTAGAAGGAATGGTTAATGAAATTCCTAAATTTTTAATGGTTTTAAAAGTAGCAATGTCTTTCTTTTTTTTTGAAAAACGCTGTTGAATTACCTTTACATCAGCCAATTTAAACACTTTAATAATTTCTTTTTGATGCTTTTTAATCAGACCAACTATTGATGCTTTGTCTTTGCCAGAAAGATAAATAATGGTTTGTGGTTGTGCATATTTATCATGTACAACGGTAAATTTTTCTGACTCATTTTTTTCTACAATTAAAATATTTCTGCTACCATTTAAGCGTTTAGAAAACCCTTGAGGATCTACTTGAGACAAAGTAAAAACAGGTTCTGGTTGTGGTAAACCTACCATGGTTTCGCCTAAATAATTCCGTATTTCTTTTCCGATGTTTCCTTCCCAAAAAAGGGCTTTGGTAACTACTAAAACTCGGTTGTCTTTACCGATAGAACTTTTTAACACAAACGTATTTTTACCGTCTGAGCAAGAAGAAATAAAAAATGTAAGGGCAAGAATAGTGGTAATTTTTTTCATAATTGTTAGCTTTTAATGATTTTTAGTTTGGTACCTATTTTTAAACCTTTACTCCCCCAAATATTGTTCCACTTTTTTAAATCATCTACAGAAACGTTTTTAAACTTCCTAGAAATGGTCCAAAGTGAATCTCCTTTTTTAACGGTGTACGTTGTATAGTTTCCTTTTTTTACACGTTTGTGTTTTTTCTTTTTGTTAGACGATATTGCTTTGACTGTTTTAAATTTTTTCGGATAAATACTTAATCGTTGTCCGATTTTTAAACGATTGTTCCGTAATCGATTCCATCTTTTAAGACTGCTCACACGAACGCCAAATTTACGTGCAATTTTGCCCAAATAATCGCCACTTCGCACACGATATCTTATGCGTTTATCCATTTCAAAATACTTAGGAAGCGGTTTTTCTCTTTTCGCAGCATCTTCTTTTGCCAATGTGTAAATAGCTTGCTCTTTATCAATAAAATCAATCGTGTTTTTTCTTGGCAATGTAAGTACATAGTTTTTTCCATCAACAAACGGGATAATTCCTAATTTGTATGACGGATTTAAGAGTTGTAACAACTCGGTACTAATTCCTGTTTTTTCTGATATTTGATCGAAAGAAATGGTGTTTTTTACACGAATGGTATCGGTTTCAAAATGATGAATTTCGGGCATTTCTGCTTGTAAATGATGCTCATCGGCATATTCAAAAATATACATGGTGGCGTAAAAAGCAGGAACATATCCAGCAGTTTCTGTAGGTAAATAGGGTCTAATATTCCAATAATTTTTATAGCCGCCAGAACGTTTTATAGCTTTTGACACGTTTCCTGGGCCCGAATTGTAGGCTGCTAACGCTAAATCCCAATCGCCAAAAACGGTGTATAATCTAGATAGGTATTTACATGCAGCAATGGTTGCTTTTACGGGGTCTTGGCGCTCATCTACATACGAACTTACTTTTAAATTGTACTCTAAACCTGTGCCATACATAAATTGCCACAAACCTGTTGCGCCAACTCTAGATTTTGCTGCGGGTCTTAAAGCAGATTCTACAATGGCTAAATATTTCATTTCTAACGGCACATCGTATTGATCTAAATACTTTTCGAACATCGGAAAATAGTATTTTGCCCTTGCCATTAACTTCGGATAGTATTTTTTTCTGTATTTTAAATATGATTTTATGACTTTTTCTAAAGACGGATTATAGGCAATATGAAAAGGCGTTTTGTTATCAAGATTTTGCAATCGTTTTTTTAAGGTTTCTGATGATAATGCTACCGATGAAATATCTTTTTTAGCGATGTCTTTCATCACATATTGAGCCGTATCGTACAAAGGTGATTGATATTTACTATCTAATAACAGGCTATCAATCATTACAATATCAACATCAGTAAACAAATCTGCTTTGGTTAATTTTTTAGCGATAGTATCTGTTGGTGCTTGCGAAAACAAACGTGATGTGATAAAAAGTAAGAAGAGTATTTTTTTCATTTTAATATTGTTATTTCTAATTTGAGGTTGTTACACGGAGCTGCACAGAGCAACAGGAAGATTCACGGAGGTTTTATATTAATGCTCTTTTTTACATAATTTTCCGTCAATTCGTTCTGTTTTGTCACCAATCTTTAACATTGATTTAAAGTAAAAACATTTCCCTTTTATCTTTATCATTTCAACTAAAACCCCTCCGTTTTTATTTATAAATTCCTGATATTTTGTTAGCTTCATCTTGGTTGTATCGTAATTTGTTTTATAGCTACAATCTGTTATCCATTTTATTTTTCCAAAAGAAACTTGTTTAAACTCAGGGTCAGATACAATTTCTTTTTGCGTATTTCCTTTTCTAATTATTTCGTATGAAATCTTTGTAATACTATCCGCAGGCACCACAAAAGCACCTTCTTTAAAATCTTTACAGGTTAAATCTTGGGCAAAAGAGTCAAACCCAATTAAGAAAATTATTAAAAGTATTTTTTTCATTATTTATTTCGAATTTTTGGGTTGTTACAAGTTCCTATTCGCTAATTCCTAGTCACTAATCACTAGTTACTAATCACTAGTTACTAACAACTAGTTACTAACAACTAGTTACTAATCCCTAGTCCTTAGTTACTAACCCCTAATTACTAACAACTAATCCCTAACAACTAAACATCCAATTCAACCACAATGGGGCAATGATCAGAGTGTTTTGCTTCGGGTAAAATATAAGCTCTTTTAATATTGTTTTTTAAAGGTGCTGCTACCATATTATAATCGATACGCCAACCTTTGTTGTTATTTCTAGCATTTGCTCTGTAAGACCACCAACTATAATGATGAGGTTCTTTGTTTAGATGACGAAAACTATCTATAAATCCGCTATCAATAAAATTTCCAATCCATTCTCTTTCGATGGGTAAAAATCCTGAAACTCCTTTCATTTTCGGATTATGAATGTCTATTTCTTGATGACAAATATTGTAATCGCCACAGATTACTAAATTAGGGATATTATTCTTTAACTCGTTTATATAGTCTTGAAATTCATCCATATAATTGAGTTTAAAATTTAGGCGAGCATCATTGGTGCCTGATGGCAAATACAAGCTCAAAATAGAAACGTCATCAAAATCTACCCGAAGGTTTCTTCCTTCAAAATCCATAGTTTCAATACCTGTTCCGTATTCGATATGATTGGGTTTTTCTTTGCACAAAATAGCGACACTAGAATAGCCTTTTTTCTGTGCTGAAAACCAATAATGATACGGATAACCTGCTTTTTCAAAAGCCACCAAGTCTAATTGTTCTTTGTGTGCTTTGGTTTCTTGTATGCAAATTACATCTGGATTTGCTTGTTGCAACCAATCAATAAATCCTTTTTTTACAGCAGCTCTAATACCGTTTACGTTGTATGATATGATTTTCATTATTAATCTAAAATTATTACTTTTTTAAAAAACAACCTTTTTAATTGATTTTTTGTTCCTGTCTGTGTTTCAAAACTGGTAATTTTTGGAGCGAAAATATACGCTATACCCATATTGATTAAAATAGTAGTTGTAGTTGGTTTGTAACCAAATACATAATAAATTATCACCCCTATTAAAGCCACCAAGGCAGGAAAAATAAAAAAGTGATATTTTATAAATAATTTCATATGCTCAAAAAGTTTAAGAAGGAAATTTCATTTCAGGAATTTTTCCTGACACAACCAAATCACCAGCAGTGGCAGTTTTAATTTCATCAACAGAAACTCCCGGAGCTCTTTCTAACAAATGAAAAGCACCGTTTTTCACTTCTAACACCGCTAAATTGGTTACTATTTTGGTAACACAACCTACGCCTGTTAAGGGTAAAGAACATTGTTTTAATAGTTTAGATTCGCCACGTTTGTTGGTGTGCATCATGGCGACAATAATATTATTTGCCGATGCTACTAAATCCATTGCACCTCCCATACCTTTTACCATTTTTCCTGGTATTTTCCAGTTAGCAATATCTCCATTTTGAGCAACTTCCATCGCTCCTAAAACAGTTAATTGTACGTGTTGCCCACGTATCATAGCGAAACTTAATGAAGAATCAAACAAAGAACCTCCATCTAAAATGGTTACGGTTTGTTTACCTGCATTTATTAAATCGGCATCTTCTGTTCCTTCAATTGGGAAAGGTCCCATACCTAACAATCCGTTTTCTGATTGAAACTCTACTTCAATTCCTTTTGGGATGTAATTGGCAACCAAGGTAGGAATTCCGATACCTAAATTGACATACCATTTGTCTTGTAATTCTTGTGCTATTCTTTGCGCTATTTGTTGTTTAGTTAACATAAAATGTATCAATTTAGTTCATATAACAATGTATCAATTATTTTGATTTGATACTTGTACTTAAAATTTTATATAAAATCAACCCTACTTCTTTCACTTTTTGTTCTAATGTAGGATGCGTTGGATAATTTTCTGATTCTTTACAAAGAAGTAACCAATACTTTGTTTCTTCTAATTCTTTTGTTGCTATTTTTATTTTATGAATAAAATCTGCTTTACTCTCGGCATTTTGGGCTTCATGTATATTTGCTCCTATACTTGTTCCTGATTTTAATAATTGACGAGCAATTACATATTTCTTTTCTCTTTGTAAAAGTTCGCAATATGAAATAATTAACAATGCAACTTCTATAGATTTATCAACTACTGGATTTTTCATTGTTACATTAATTCATTGCTACATTAATTCATTGCTACATTAAACTTTAGCCGTCACCGTACGTTGTTCAATTCTCTTTTCGTAATTTTTTCCTTCAAAAATACGTTGTACAAAAATCCCTGGAATATGTATTTGATTTGGGTCTAACTCGCCCGCAGGCACTAATTCTTCTACTTCGGCAACGGTAATGGTTGCTGCACCACACATATTGGGGTTAAAATTACGTGCAGTTCCTTTAAAAATTAAGTTTCCTGCAGTATCTCCTTTCCAAGCTTTTACAAAAGAAAAATCGGCTTTAAAAGCGGGTTCTAAGACGTACATTTTTCCGTCAAATTCTCTGGTTTCTTTTCCTTGGGCAACTTCTGTTCCGTAACCTGCTGGTGTGTAAAATGCTGGAAAACCTGCTTGTGCTGCTCTACATTTTTCGGCCAAAGTTCCTTGTGGAGTTAATTCTACATCCAACTCGCCCGATAACATTTGACGTTCAAATTCATCATTTTCGCCTAC
>CAMZMA010000174.1 GCA_947311815.1 uncultured Flavobacteriaceae bacterium | reverse complement strand
GTTTGGTACCTTAGACAATCATCCTGAATTAGAAATTAATAAGGTTTTTTGTTGATGTAAAACGGTATCACATTTATCGAAAATCTCTTGATTTTTAGCCAATTGCTTTATGCCATCTCTCATCCGATAGATAGGGAATAAATTTAAAGCTAGTAAAAATTTTTCTATCCACGGATTTTTAAACGCTGCTGCACGCACTAAATAATAGTTTGTTCTTGGGCAATTTGTAGTGATAATTAAAGGGTCTAATAAACCATTTGGGTGATTAGAGGTAAATAGGATTGCTCCTTTTTTAGGGATGTTTTCTAGTCCTGTAACTTTAATTTGTTTGGTGTAAAAAATCAATCCGAGTTTTACAAATTTTTTAAAAATATAGTTTAGCATAGTTTAATTATTCTTTTTTATTTCTTCCCCAATACGTAGCGAGTACCATTCCAGAAAACACATCCCAAATACCCCAAAAAGCAGCAAGAAGTGCCATTCCTCCTAATCCATCAAAAAAACCAAAGATAAGAAGTAAGCCTAAGCCTCCATTTTGAATACCTGTTTCCATAGAGATGGTTTTGGCGTCTTGCAGATTTAATCCAAAGCTTTTAGCTGTAAAATATCCGATAATAAATGCGCCGATATTATGGATAATGACTAAAAATAAAACGTGATGTATATAACTGGTAAAAATATCTAAATTGTTAGAAAAAGCAATTAAAATTAATGCTACAAAAACCATCATAGAAAATGGTTTGAGTATTTTTTCCATCTTTTGTGCCATGGTTGGATGGTAATGATTTACCAACATTCCTGCAGTTAATGGAATACCTAATATTAACGAAACGAGTTTAAATAACTCAAACGGATTTAATTCAACCGTTTTTAAAATGGCATTTGTAGGTTCGTATAAACTGCCCCAAAACTGTAAATTAAAAGGGGTCATTACAATAGAAACTAAAGTTGCCAAGGCCGTTA
This sequence comes from uncultured Flavobacteriaceae bacterium, assembly GCA_947311815.1. GTDB lineage: Bacteria > Bacteroidota > Bacteroidia > Flavobacteriales > Flavobacteriaceae > Polaribacter. The sequence continues at coordinate 2,872 of CAMZMA010000174.1, read as the reverse complement.
AACTTACTGATAAAGCGGCGTTACCACCTGCCATTTTACTATAAAAATTAGAGATGTTTCCTCCTGGGCAAGCGGCAATAATCATCATCCCTAAAGCGAAACTTGGGTGCGGTTTTATCAGTACGATAAATAAAAATGTTAAAGCGGGCAATAAAAAAAATTGAGAAAAAGCGCCGACCAATACAATTTTAGGATTTTTTAAAAGGCGTTTAAAATCATCAATCGTAATTCCTAAGGCAACACCAAACATAATAATACCAATAGCGATGTTTAAAATCCATAAACTTTCTGTGTCAAAGTTTATTTTAATATCATCTATATGTAAGTCAGGATTAATGTTTAAAAGCATAGGTTATCATATTTGCTCCCATTTGTAAGGCTTTTGTTCTAATTTCTTTAGGATCGTTATGTACAGCTTCGTCTTCCCAACCATCGCTTAAATCGCTTTCGTAATCGTAAAAAACGACGAGTCTTCCTTGGTAAAAAAGTCCGAAACCTTGTGGTGCTTTTCCGTTGTGTTCGTGTATTTTGGGCACTCCGTTTTGAAATGAAAATTTTTGATGATAAATAGGATGATTTTTAGGAATTTCCTGTAGTTTTAAGGTAGGAAATACTTTTTTTAGTTCGCGTCGGATGTAGGTATCTAAGCCATAATTGTCGGAGATGTGTAAAAATCCGCCAGAAATTAAATAATTTTTTAGGTTGGTTGCATCATCATCAGAAAAAAAAACATTTCCGTGTCCTGTCATAAACACAATAGGATAGTTGAAAATTTCTTCATCAGCAACTGAAACAGTTTTTGGTGTTTTTGCCAAATTTGTTTTGCAATTTTTATTACTAAAAGCAATAAGATTGGGTATTGCTGTTGGGTTTGCATACCAATCGCCGCCGCCGTTGTATTTTAAAATAGCAACTTCTTGGGCTTGTATTTGTTGAAAAAATAAAAAAAATAAAAGAAAAAAACTCTTTTTTAGCATCTTGTTAGGTTGATGCTGCAATATAGGAAATACTTGTTAATAATGATGAATGATTTTTAAATTGGCAACAACCAATTTCCATTGCCTCCAAGAGATCCGAAATTCAGATTATTGAGTGCATTTAAACCTAAAAAAACAAGTATTACTGCTACGATTGCACCAACTAATTGTTTGGTTTTTCTATTAGAGTAGGTCAATTCGGTAATTTTTTTAATGGTAGCTTTCGGAATAGCATAGTTTATCCCTTTAGATGAAAGCACTAAAGTATCTGCATTTATTTTGATGATTTTACCTCTCAAACTTTTTTTTCTAGAAAGTGTAATTTTATGTTCTTTAAAAAAATTAACTTGAAAACTGTTTTTAGGTATTTTTTTATAAGTATAACAGCTTTGAAAAAGGATGAGAATTGCTAAGAGAATTGAGGTTGTTTTCATAATATTTGCATTATTTTTTTCTTCTATAACTTGTAACTTATACCAAAATTTATTGATTTTGATTTGTAAGCAAACGACTCGTTAATCATACTAAAAGTGTATTTTTTATTTGTGTAGTTAAAAATAATACCTCCAAATCCAGTTGATCCATCAGCAGGTATGTTGTATTTTGCTTTGTTAAGATCTAAAATTCCGCCTAAATATAAGCTAAGACCAAAGTTTTTATCATCATTTAAAATAAATATTTTTTCCCAGTATATATTTGCGGTTAGTAATGATTTTTTATCAACAATAATAATGCTAGTATCTGAAGGTGATTGTTTTTTTAAATAAGTTAATTTGTTTTGATAAGAACCAAATTCGTAGGTGTAAACGAGTTCAATACCAAGCCATCTATTTTCATAGTTGTATTTTTTTGAATTGTTTTTGAAATTGATTCCTAATTTAGAGCTGAAATTGTAAAAATTTTGTGTTTCATTTTTTTTGATAAGATTTTCTAACGGATATTTAAACGTGTAATTACCATAAGAGCCTCCTATGCCGTAATGATAATTAAAGTTTTTAGTACTTATTCCTTTATGAATAGTAAGGTTTGCAATTGTTTTTTTATCGGGACTACTATCTTCTGCTAAATGACTCATTATACCATGACTTATATTGGCACTTATATAGGTTTCAGAAACAGTGGTGTCTTTATAAATAGGTCTTACCGTATAAGATTTTATACTACCTGACCCATAACTACCAGGAATATAAACTCGATTTACTCCACATGAAGATAATAATAGGGCGGTCAAAAAAAACAAAAAATAATTTTTCATCATCATAAATTTTTATTTTCAAATCTACATAAAGAGATATAAAAAAAGTCCGATATTTTACTGTTTTAAAGAAAATAGGACAAATTTAAGATCGATTTAAAACTACCTAATTCTTCTCTATATGCTTATTTTTATAGGAAAAAGGAGAACAACCAACTTGATTTTTAAAAACAGTAAAAAAACGTGATTTTGAATTAAAACCAGATTCTAAACCAATAGCAACTACTGTATAATTATTATAATCAGGGTCTTTTAAAAGTTTTTTGGCTTGTAAAACACGTAAGTTATTTATATAATCTGTAAAACTTTTTTTCTCAAAATGTTTAATTAAAGAAGATAATTTACTGCTACTTATGTCTAAATCATTGGCTAAATTAGATTGAGTAAGTTGTGTATCAGTATATACAAAATGTTGTTTTATATAAGTGTCAATTTCTATAAATTCATTTTCATCAAATAATTTTTTATTAGAAACTCTTTTTATATCTCGGTTTATTCCTAAAGAGTTTCGTAATTTTTTACGTTCTGTTATTATTTTTAATCGTAAAAAGCCTTGATAACCAATCCAGTATATTAAAACGGTGGTTAGTATGCGTAAAGGGTAATAAGAGTAAATAAACTGACTAAAATTTAACGAAAT
>CAMZMA010000173.1 GCA_947311815.1 uncultured Flavobacteriaceae bacterium | reverse complement strand
GTTACATAACTAAAATCTTCTCTTTATTAATGATTTTTTTAAAATCCTTTTCTTAAAAATAAGATAAATAGTGTAAAAATCGAATAATAACTGAACGGAATCGGCTTTTTTAATTCCAGAAACTTTGCTAATAAAGGTTTCTATATTGATGATTTCGGGTAAAAATCCTGTCGGAATTTTTTCTTTTAATCCTTGTTTTACAAAAACACTAGCTCTTTGAGACGGCAATACAAACAACACTTTTTCAAAAGAAGGTGTTGTTTGTAAAATGTCGTCTAATGTTTCAGAAATAAAGGTTTGCATTGTTTTAATTTAGAAAAACAAGGTACACTTTTTATCTTATTTTTAAGAAAAGGATTTTAAAAAAATCATTAATAAAGAGAAGATTTTAGTTATGTAACTACCTAATTATATAGCAGGAATCATCCATTTAAATTGGTATTTTGTGTCAGGAATTACAATTCGTTCTGTAATTCTGTACATTCTTTCGGGTAATTTCATCAAATAATCTCTTGCTTTTTCTGCTTCTGCGGTTAGGTTGGTTATTTTATCAATTTCCCACATGGTATTTAGTTTTTTTAAGATATCTACATAATCTACTCCTGTATAGACACCTGATCTTTGTGCTACGATAGAAAATTGATCAAACAATGTGCCTTTTGCTTCAAATGAATGACGTAAATTAAGTGCTGGCATCACTATTTTTTGTTTCATCATGTATTGAAACGCCAACATCATTTCGCTAGCATCAATTTTAAAGATTTCTTTTACAAATTCGGCATACGCAACATGATGACGCATTTCATCGCCTGCAATAATTTTAGACATTTTTGCCAATGCTTTGTGTCCTTTTTTACGAGCAATTTTTGCGACATTGTTATGCGAAATAAAGGTTGCTAACTCTTGAAAACTAGTATATATGAAATTTTTGTACGGATCGGTTGCTGTACCGATATCAAATCCGTCAGCAATTAAATGTTGTGTGGTAATTTCTACCTCGCGCATGTTTACTCTACCCGATAAATATAAGTATTTATTAAGTACATCGCCATGTCGGTTTTCTTCTGCGGTCCACGCGCGTAGCCATTTTGCCCAACCATTATCTGGGTGTTGAGAGACGCCATCTAAATCCATTAACCAAGATTCGTACGTTGGTAAGGCTTCTTCTGTAATAGTATCTCCTACAAGAACTGCCCAAAAATCATCATCTAAATCTTTTGATAATTCTTGAATTTCTTTTACCTCATCAATAAAAGAATCTTTTTGAGAATTGGGTAAAAAATCGGTAGGTTGCCAAATTTTTTCTGGCGCAATTAAAAATTTATCGACAAAATAATCGATATTTTTTTCTAGGGTTTGCATTACTTCCTTTCGGATGTTTTTAATTGACATACGTGTTGTTTTTAGTTGTTTATATGTTGTTTTATGGTTGTTTCTACTTGAGATATTAATTCATCAAACGGCAAAGAATTTACTTTTATTGGTTGATGTGTTGTTATGGTAATTGGCGCGAATAAACCTACAGGAAAATTCCCGTATTTAAACACTTTCCATGAGTTATTTATTGTTAACGGAACAATATAAGCATCTGGGTTGTATTTGGTTATCATTTTTAATCCGTTTGTAGCAAATTTCTTAGGTTTACCATCTTTACTTCTTGTTCCTTCAGGAAAAATAACTGCCGACCATTTATTTTTATTGATTTTTTTAGCAAATTTACCTAAAGTGGTGATTGCTTGTTTGCTGTCTTTTCTATTGATGAGTGCCGCACCTCCGTGACGTAAATTAAATGAAACACTTGGTATGCCTCTACCCAATTCTATTTTTGATACAAATTTTGGATGGTGTTTTCTAAAATACCAAATAATAGGAGAGATATCGAACAAGCTTTGGTGATTAGAAACAAAGATGAGCGTGGTGTTTTCGGGTAATTTATGTGGGTTAGAAAATTTGGTGCTAATTCCTACAAAAAGCATTGATTTCATGAGCACAAAATTCATGCAATCTACTACTAATTTATGCCCTTTATAACCACCTATTTTTAATCCTAACCATTGCAAAGGATGAAAAAGTAGCAAAAAAAAGAAATATACAATTGCAAAAATTGATGACAGAAAATAACTTAGAGTTTTCATAAATTATTTTTGAATATTATCGGGTTTAATAAAAAAGATAGAATTACATTTTTTTATCCTAACCAATTAGACCAAGGTATTCTTGATAAAACTAACAATAAAGCGATTCCGTAAAAAACAGTAAATGTTTTAAATTTTGCAGTATCAGTAGTTTTCTTTTTGTGTTTAGACCAACCGATGGTAATTAGTACGATGGCTACAATCATCATTAAAGGATGTTCTATCGCTAATAAGCGTGTGCCTGCATCTTTCATGATTTCACCTCCATTGGTTTTTAGGGCTTTGTATGCGGGACTCATAAAGTACCAACCTAACCCGATTAGTAATTGAATATGCGACACAATTAATGTGAACAACCCGATACGTAAATCTTTATCGGTAAATTTTTTATTTTTTGATACGCCAATAAATGCATTAATTACCGAAAAAAGTAACATTGCCAATACAATATATGCCCAATAAGAATGAATGTCTTTCATAATAATAGTTGTTTGTTTTAATGGGTGTAAATGTACTGAATTTTATGTATAAAAAAACCATCCCGTTATTGGGATGGTTTTAAATAATATTTAAAAAAATATTAGAAATTAAATCTTACTGATGTGTTCCAAGTTCTTCCATAACCAATTCTTACGGTATTACTAGTATCTACGCCATTCCAAACGTTTTGAGAAGCACCTGTAACAGGTGTACTTCCTCCTGCACTAGAAATATAAAAAGTATCTGCTAAATTATTTATATTAAATCTAAAGTTAATAGATTTTCTGTTTTTTAATTTTAATTTATAAGACAACCCTGTATCTATTAAAGAATATCCCGGTAAGTATATCGCTTTTCCTGTAGAGCTACTAATGTTTCCATGATTATTCCCATAAAAACGTTGCCCCATATCAAAAACAAAACCATTTCCAAATTTGTAATCTGCAAATAAACCAACGGTTGTTTGAGCTCCTCTAACATATTCTCCATCTACATCAATTTGAGCAGCATTCCCTCCGTTAATAATATTACCATCTTCATCATACGTTTTTCCTTTTGCAACACCATTAAATCTCCAGTCACCTACTGAAACAAAACCTTTTAAGGTTAATTGAGAAGTTGCTCTAAAATTCACGTCTAATTCAACACCATTATGTACTTCTTCAATTCCTGTTATTACATCAACATGAGTATTATCAAGAGCATTTGTTTGTCTTCTTGTTCTATTACCCCAAGTAGTAGAATATAAGTTTAAATTAACATTGTAATTTTCTCCTTTAGTAGAGTAACCTAATTCTATACCCGTTACAGATTCGTTACCCGTTGCAGGGTTATTTAAAGTATTCGATCTAGAACCACTTACAAATAAATCATCATGAAAAGGTTGTCTAGAATAATATCCGAAATTTCCAAAAACTTTACTAGCATCCGAAATTTCATAAGCTAAACCACCTTTAACATTATACCCCATATTACTTACTTTATCAGAATCCTCTGGAGTATCATTTTGCGCAACATACCAATATTCTGTTCTTTGATGAGTTTGATTTGAAATTGCTCCTTGAAAGAAAGTACTTAATTTATCTTTAGAATATTCAATCTGTCCAAAAACACCGTAATAATTAATGTTTTCACTATAATCTCTATAAACTCTTTGGTCGTGTGAATTATTAAAGTTAAAAACAGCAGTCCAAGGGTTGTAACCACCATAAACATTGTCTACTAATAATTGTGTACCATTATGATCTACACTAACACCATCACCTCCTAATAAATCTGTAGGAGCTCTAAAGTGAATTCCATTATATAACCTTACATCTCCTCCAAAATTAAGAGTAACGTTTTCATTTATTTCGGTTTCAAAGTTAGATAAAAGACCGTACCAATTGTGTCCATTGTACGATCCTCTCATATATCCAGAAGAATGTCCTCCCGTATTTTCAGCAACTTGTGCATCAAAATCTATTCCTCCGTCATCGCCACTAACTTTACCCCAAAGAGCACCAGAAGGATAAGCGTATCCTCCTCTACCTAAAGAACCATACGCAACGGTAGATAATTTAGAACGATCATTAATTGTCCAGTCCCAAGAAAAGTTAATAATTGGTTTATGATAAAAATTTCTTGCTCCTGGGTATTCTTTCCCGTCTTTAGTTCCATACATTGCATTAAATTTACGTCCTTTATCTAAATAAGTTTGTAAATCAACAGCCCATGCATCACCATGCCATTGAGGAGCACCTGTAACTAAAAAATTAAATATATTGTTGTCATTTGGCTTATAACCAAATGATAAAAAATAAGTTTGACCTTGTCCCATGGTACCATTTCTGTACCCGTCTCCTTGCCAATGACCAAGCATTGCAGAAACAGCCAATCCATTCTCCATTAATCCAGTAGAATAATAAGTAGATGTTTTGTAATAATTATCGTTAGCCATCATTCCAGAGATAAATCCTCCTTCTTTTTTATCAACTGTTTTGGTAACAATATTTACAGTACCTCCAACAGAAGATATCGCTAATTTAGAAGAACCTAACCCTCTTTGAACCTGTACTGCATTAGCAATATCTAGAATACCAGACCAGTTAGACCAATACATTTTTCCATCTTCCATACCATTAATAGGTTGTCCGTTTAATAAAAAAGCTGTGTTTATTTGACTAAATCCTCTAATAGACATTTGTCCATCTCCATAACCACCTTCTTTTGAAGTTTGAACTGAAGGAGTTGCTACTAATAATTCTGGTAAATCAAAATTCCCTCCTTTTTCTTGAATTTCAGCAGCTTTAATTGTAGATACAGCAATAGGTGTTTTTCTGTCTTTTGCTAAATCAACAATTCCTGTTCCAATAATTACAATCTCATCCAAAACATCTCCACCTTCTACTAATTTAATAGTTCCAAGGTTTGTTTTAGCTGAAGAGAAAGCTATTTCTTTGGTTTCGTATCCTACAAAAGAGATTACTAACACTCCAGAATTTGTTTTAGATTTTAAGGTAAATTTACCATCAAAATCTGTTGTAGTACCGTTCGTAGTTCCTTTTACAAGAACACTAGCACTTGGTAATGGTTGGTTAGATTCATCTACAACCTTACCTGTAATTTTGGTTTGACCCATAATTGTAGCTGTTGCGAAAAACAACGCTACAAGTACTAATTTTTTAAAATTTTTCATTGTTTAATTTTAATGTTATTAAATGCTCCGCAAAAGTGAAACTTTTGTGGTTTTCTAATATTAATTTAATGTTAAATTTTAACAAAAAATTAAGACGGTCAAAAATACTAAAAAGGATTTAGTAAGCAAAAAAATATGCAAACATTTTACAAACAGAAAGAAACTCAATAAATCAGTGTAATTATTTCTTTTTTAGCAATTTATTTGCTAATTCTTTACCTAATTCTACCCCAAATTGATCAAAACTAAAGATATTCCATAAGACTCCTTGTGTAAAAATCTTATGCTCATACATCGCTATTAATTTCCCTAAAGAATAAGGTGTTAATTTATTTATTAATATAGCGTTGCTTGGTTTGTTCCCTTCAAAAACTTTAAAAGGCAAAAGCGTTGATATTTTGTCTTTATTTCCTGCAAATTTTAATTCTAAATGAACCGCATCTTTTGTTTTACCAAAGGCAAGCGCCTCTATTTGGCCAAAATAATTTGCCATTAATTTTTGATGATGGTCTGTTAATCCGTATAACGATTCTTTAAAGCCAATAAAATCTGTAGGAATTAATTTTGTGCCTTGATGTACTAATTGCATAAACGCATGTTGCATATTTGTACCTGTGCTTCCCCAAACAATCGTACCTGTTTGATACGTAATTTTATCACCATTTCTATCTACACTTTTACCGTTACTTTCCATAGTTGCTTGTTGCAAATACGGCACTAATTTGGTCAAGTATTGTGAGTAAGGTAAAATGGCTTCGGTTTCTGATGTAAAAAAATTGTTATACCAAACACTAAGTAATGCGAGTATTACAGGGATGTTTTGATGGTAATCAGCCGTTTTAAAATGAGTATCCATAGCAGAAGCTCCTTTTAAAAGATCTTTGTAATGATCAAATCCGATGGATAAACTAATTGACAATCCTACGGCAGACCACAAAGAAAACCGACCCCCAACCCAGTTCCACATAGTAAAAATATTAGTTTTATCAATCCCGAAATCTGCTACAGCATCAATATTAGTAGAAACTGCCACAAAATGTTTGGCAATATCAAATTGAGAAGCCGATTGTAAAAACCAATTTTTTAACGTATTGGCATTGGTAATAGTTTCTTGTGTAGTAAATGTTTTTGATACAATGACAAACAAGGTAGTTTCTGGGTTTAATTTTTTGATGATTTCTGAAACATGATCTCCATCAATATTAGAAACAAAATAGGTGTTTAAATGATTTTTGTAATATTTTAATGACGTAACTACCATATCGGGTCCTAAATCAGAGCCTCCAATACCAATATTTACAATGTCTGTTATCGGTTTACCCGTATAGCCTTTCCATTTTCCTGAAATTACTTTTTTAGAAAACTTCTCTATTTGAGACAATGTTTTTTTTATGGATGTTTTTATGTTTTTTCCATCCACTAAAATAGGTTCATCAAAAAAATCTCGTAAAGCGATAT
>CAMZMA010000172.1 GCA_947311815.1 uncultured Flavobacteriaceae bacterium | reverse complement strand
CTGCTCCTATAATTGTAAAAATGTATTTGATAATGTTTAGTACTTTCATAGTTGATGTTTTTAATTAGTCTTGCGTTTATTATCTAACAATCTAATGTCAAATATTAATAAGCAATTTTTGATTGTTTTTTATCAATGAAAAAATACACTTATCAATTAGACGACTACATCTATAAACTAAAAACGAAATAATAGATAAAACGTATTACTTTAGCAAATGAATAATAAAACCATATTACACTAATATATAACACATCATTAAAACTAATTAAAAACATCAACTATGAAAGTACTAAACATTATCAAATACATTTTTACAATTATAGGAGCAGCAATGCTAATAGGAACTTTTTTTATGTATAAAAACACTAGTGAGTTTCTAGAAAACTCTATTGAAACACAAGGTGTTGTAGTAGAATTATTAAAAACACGATCTACCAGCTCTTCTAATAACAATACAACACATAACGATATAATGTACAAACCATTAGTTCAATTTACAGACAGTAAAGGTGTACAAATTGAATTTTCTTCATCAACCAGTAGCAATCCGCCTAGCTATAGTGTTGATGAACAAGTAACTGTTCTTTACAATCCAAAATCACCAAATAAAGCAAAAATAAAAAGCTTTTTTTCAATTTGGGGAGGTATAACTATTTTGGGAATATTAGGTTCGGTATTTTTTTTAACAGGAGGAGGTATTATTCTATATTATATTAGAAAAAAAAATATACTAGAACATCTAAAACTAAATGGAAAAAGAATAGAGACTGATTTTCAAAACGTAACTTTAAATACATCTTTTGCTGTTAATGGGGTAAATCCTTTTGTAATCGTGTCTCAATGGAAAAACCCTAGAACATCTAAGATACATATTTTTACTAGTGATAATATCTGGTTTGACCCTACTGAGTTTATAAAAACAGATAAAATAACGGTTTTAATTGATAATGAAAATCCTAAAAAATACACAGTAGATTTGTCTTTTTTACCCAAATTGGCTAAGTAAATTAAGTAAACGTTATTTGAGTTATAAAATTATTGATTCTATACTACTATTGAATACAAATAGATATCCATTTTTCACACTTACAAATTAGATAACTACACTTACAAAATAGAAGTTTGATAAAAAACAAAACGTGTTATCTTAGCAAGTGAATAATAAAATTATAAATTCAAAACCACAAAATTATGGGATTTTTTAGCAAAAAAGAAAAAACACAACAAGACAACAGACCAAGTACCGTACCAACAGAAGCCGTTTGGGTTCCTGAAGACAATGAATGGGAATTAGGACAACGCGATGAAGATGGCAATATGATTGGTGAATGGAAATGGTGGTTAGCACCAACAGGACATTTAGTATGTCATACTTTTTTTAAAGATGATGGTTCAGAAGATATGACCTTTACACGCTTTCACCAAGATGGCACTTTCTCGCAAAAAGGAAGCTATGTAGATGGTGTACCACACGGAGAATTTGTTTCGCAACAAAGCGTAAACGATACTACCGAAATTTACAATCCAAGAGATGGTTTTAAAGCAGTAACCACTTTTGATGAAGGTTATGTAGTAGAAGAACATTACTTTGACCAAGACGGTAATGAAATTGGAGAGCCTTATATTGCTGAATAGATGCTTGAAATAAAAAAAAAATTAACTATTAACGAAACAGTACAGGTGCTTATTGAAAATTGGAATTCGCATTCTCTTGATGTTAATACATCAAGAGAGTGAATTGCAGATAACTACTAGTTGTGCACTATTAAAAAAAGAAAAAAATATGAGAACAAAAAAAAATTTAATTTACATTCTTATTGGCTTATCCAGTTTATTGTTTTTTGGATATGCAATAAATAAAGAAAATCAAAATGATATGACTAGAATGAACTTAACGGGTAAAGTTAAATCCGTGAAAATGCATTCATACCTGGTGACTGGAAAATTTGACGAAATTATAGAAAGAGAAAGAGAATTTATAGTCTTTAATAAAAAAGGAAATATAATTGAAAACAGCTTCTATAACTCAGACGGTAGCCTATACAAAAAATGGGTCTATAAGTGTGACGGAGAAGGAAATATGATTGAAAGTATTATGTATAAATCAGATGGTAATCTAGACGTAAAAATAACGAGAAAGTATGACGGAAAAGGAAATATGATTGAAAGCAATATGTATAACTCAGATGGTAACCTAGACGGAAAAATGACTTATAAGTATAACGGAAAAGGAAATAAGATTGAAGAAAATAGGTATAACTCAGATGGCAGCCTAGACAAAAAAACGACTTATAAGTATAACGAAAAAGGAAATGTAATTGAAGGTAATATGTATAACTCAGACAGTAGTCTATACAGAAAATGGACTTATAAGTATGACGAAAAAGAAAATATGATTGGAGAAAATAGTTATAACTCAGATGGCAGCCTAGACTCTAAAGAGACTTATAAGTATGACGAAAAAGGAAATATGATTGAAAAAAATCAGTATCACTCAGACGGCAGGCTATACTTAAAAGTGACCTATAAGTATAACGAAAAAGGAAATAAGATTGAAGAAAAGCGTAACTCAAATGGTATGCTTATTAACCTAACGGGAAAATTGACTTATACGTATGAATTTGACAAACAAGGAAATTGGATAAAAAAAACAGATTTTGAAGATGAAACACCTATATTTATTTCGGAAAGAGAAATAGAATATTTCAAAGAATAAGTGCTGCACAATAAAAAAGATACCGTATGTCGAAATTAGCTGTAAATATGAAAAATATAAAAGAAAAATTAACTATTGACAATACAGCACGGATTGTTATAGAAAATTCTAATTGGAACCTACATACACTTCACGGTTATAATAATGAATTAACTATTTATTCGGAAGATTTCAATGCAAATAAAGAGAAGGCAATTCAATATTATTTAGATAATGAAGAGCGTTTTTATAATCACTTTATGGAGACGATTAAGCGTATGCTGGAGTTTAAAGACTTTTATGCCTACGATTTTGAGGAAGCTTTTGACGACTATGGAATAGAGTTGCCTGAAACGGTTACTGAGGATTGGCTAAAAAAGAATGTTAAACTTATAGGTATTAGATTTCTTATAGAAAAAAAGGCATCTACTTCTTAGAATTTGACTTTGCTGTTTCTTGGGATGAGGAACACGGTATGGTAGCCAAGGCGTACAGAAATAGAGTTATAGCTATTGCAGAAGGCGGTATCTGTTGGTAGTTACTTTTATTTAAAAGAATAAAAATTATGCTTAAAGCAATTCAATATAGCAATGAATACATTGGGTTAGTAGATAAAACAATGCGTAAAGGCATAACGCAATTCGCCAATAAAAACTGGCGAAAAGCGTATGATTTATTACATTTCAATAATAAAACTAAAGATGGAGAAACCAATAGCGAAGCCAATCGTTTTACTGCGTTTGCAAAACTCTATTGTGCGGCACAATTAGAAAGTAATACTGCCGAAAATGATGCCTATGTCTTATTGACCTATACCGATTTTGAATTTTGGCCTTATCTTAAAGAGCATAATTTTCCGAGATATGCTAGGCGTTTTGCCTGTCATTTTTTAGCATACCTTAAAAATGAGGAAGAAAATTATACGGAAGCATTAGACTTTGTAGATGAGGCTTTAGCCATCCATAGTCCTATTGATGATTTGGATGATATCCCTTTATATGAGCAAAAAATTTCCATTTTATTGAAAATGAATGAAATGGAAAGTGCTTATTTTGATATCCAAAAATTACTCAATATAGACGGTGATAATGAGACTTTTAAAGAAACTATAAATTCAAAAGCCTATAAAGATTTTATAGAAGCTAATAATCTAGAAAAGCTAATAAAAGGAGCAGTAAACGAAACAGCAAAAGAAGCTTTAAATCGCTATGCTAAATTTTTAAAGTTAAATTTTAAAGATGATATTCAGGAGGCAGCAGGTTATTTACCCTATTTTTTTTCAAAAGTAAAAAAAACAACACTAGAGCGTATAGAACAGCAATTAGATTTTAAATTTCCGCCAAGTTACACCAATTTTGTGCTAAAAAACGGTTTGTTTAAGTTTGGACGTTGGAGCGATAATGACAGTAAATTACTTGAACTTGCTGAAATAAACACATTGCATAACGAATTAGCAAAACAATGGACGGAAGGCTTTAACAATTTAAGCCAAGAAGAGCGAGAAGCTACCAAAAATTTAATTTGCTTTTCTTATGGAGACGAAGGCTTACAAGCAGTTTGGTATTATTGTTTTGACAAACGCAGTCTAAACCCAGAAACAGGCGAAATGGCTGTGTATTCCTTTTCTCAAGACGATTGGCATTTTGATGCGTTAAAAACCTGTACAAACAAAGGTTTTGATGAACATATCACAAATCTAGTGAACGAAAAAATAGGAGCGTTTTAAAAGGAATAAATTATGAAAACAAGAGTATTTGTAATAACAATTATTTTACTGTTATTGGTAACGTTAATAGTTCAAGTTAAAGTACTACCATCTTGGGAAAATGCCCAAATCGTTTTTCTTGTCAGCACTTTTATACTGGCTTTAACTACAGGTTTGTTATCTCTTTTTAAATTATGGTTTATCCATAATAAAAAGAAGAGTAAAACAGAGAAATTCATTAAAACAGCAGTATTGATTACACTATCTCCTTTAGTATTCTTGTTTGCAATGCCTATTTTTGATGAAACGGAATTAGTCGATGAGTTTACCATAGCAAACCAAAATGTATATGTTTATTATGAAAATTGTTTCCCTCCAGACAGTAGTCGTGAATGTGATTATTATGGGAGTTCTGTTTATCTAAAAAACCAATACCTGCCAGTTATGCATTTGGTGCTAAAAACCGACTTTTATGTTGGTGATGTTCAGATTATCAATAAAGTGCTGATTGCCAATGCATCTGATATTTGTCCTAAAGATACTTAGAAAAGTAAAAAAATTAAGTTAAAATAAAAATTATGAAATTATATACATTTATACTGCTACTTTTACCTACAATTATACTAAGTCAAAACAAACTTACCAAAGATTTAGATGGTGATGCCGTCTTAGACACTATTTACATAGATTATAATACTTCCAAAATTGTATGTAAATTGTCTTCAACTAATTTTAAAAAAATTGAAAGTAAAGAAATTGATATGTTTGCTGGCACTTCAAGCATTAGAGAAGCTAAAAACGGATTTATTTTTGCTATTGATTGGATGCGAGCAGGATATGAAAACCAATTTAGGTACAATAAAAAAACAAAAAAAATACGTTTAATAGGTATGAGTAGATATGAATTTGGTAACGCTGCAAATGATGGTAGTGGTAAATCTAGTGTAAATTTATTAACAGGAGATTATATCGGTAATTGGAATTATTATGATGAAACAAAAAATAAATTGGTAAAAATACCTACAATAAAAACTAAGATGTATTTTCCAAAAATCTATTTAGAAGAATTTAATAATGAAACAAATTATCCAGAAAAATGTGCTGAACTATACTATAAATATAAAGGAATAATGCTATCCAAATGAAACAATCAGTATTAAATAATAGAAATAGTTTTTTTAGTGTAATAGTACTATTATTAGCTATTTCGTGTACAACAGAAACCAAAACAAATACCAATAAAACAAAAAAACAATTAACTGCGAATAAGCTCATCGAAGTTATAAAAACAGAAAAAGAAAGTACGCAAAAAGGAATTCTAACAGGTCATAATTACGGAACGACATACAGCTTTACCTATCAATTTACCATTAATAAAAACAAAGTTATTTGGAAAGATATGGGAAGTGCTGTTCCTAAAAAAATACTATTCTGTACAGATACAACTTATGTTAACTTTTTCCAAAAAAAAAGTATCCCTTATCAAATGTTTCCTAGTGATACTACGATGAGTTACAAAGATACCATTATTACAAAGTATCAAAAATTTGTTGACAATCGCTATTTTTTCAAATGGTTTGGTAACTACTCTTGGATTGACATTTCAAAAGAAAAATACAATGTAAAAAAAACAAATTGTAAAGAATATGCTATTCCAAATGACAACGATTATCAAAAGATACTAAACAAAAAGAGTACCTATCTTTCCAATTATGAAGTACTAAAAGATAGTGTAATCTATCATTATACTTTTTACAACGGCATTAATCTCTACCGTGCCGAAGCACACTCTTTTACAGTCAAAGATGCCGACCCAAAAACCTTTAAAGAGTTGGCACATAAATATGCAAAAGACCGTTTACATATTTACCACGAAGGTCATAAGCTTAAAAAAAGAGATGTTAGCAGTTTTAAAGTACGCAATAGAACCATTGTTACAGACAAATACGGTGTCTATTATGAGGATAAACTAATACCAAGAAGTCACGGTTCGAGTTTTAAATTTCTAAATAATCGTTATGG
>CAMZMA010000171.1 GCA_947311815.1 uncultured Flavobacteriaceae bacterium | reverse complement strand
TTGCAAACCAAGAAAATTTTTACAAAGGAATATTAGATAAAAAAACATTTATACCTTTAGGAGATTTAAATACCTTTAATTTTGACGATCTTAAAAAAAAGATTGCAAGTGTTACTATAGAAAAAAAGAGAACCTTATATGAAAACCAATCAAAACTTATTGATGGTTTAAGTGGAAAACGTATAAAAAACATTATATTGCAAATATTATTAAATTAATATGAAAACATTATTTATAATTACAGGAGTAAATAGAGGCTTAGGAGAAGCTATTTATAATGAAATAACACAACTAAATGCAGTTGTTTTTGCAATATCTAGAAGATTTAACAAGCAACAAGCAACAAACAAAAACACAATACATTGGGAAAAAGATTTAACAAATTTACAAGAAAAGGAATTAGATAAATACTTAAAATCAATTTATTCAAAATATGAAACAATAGTTTATATTAATAATGCAGCAACAATAAACCCTATAGGCGAAGTAGGGTCATTTACTGAAAAAGATATAAAAAACATATATAGTTTAAATACAATTACACCTGCTTTACTAAGCAATCACATAGTGAAAAACACTAAAGAAAATCAAAAAGTGGTGTTTTTGAATATTTCTAGTGGAGCTGCCAAAAGACCAATTGCAGGTTGGAGTTTATACAATAGCACAAAAGCAGCAAATGAGATGTTCTATAACTGTATAAACAATAAAAACATAACAGTGTTAAACATTAACCCAGGAGTAATAGATACTGGAATGCAAGATATAATAAGAAATAGTGATATGCCAGATGTTTCTAATTTTATAAAACTTCAAAAAGAAAATAAACTTCAAGACCCTAAAACTGCAGCTATAAAAATACTAAATGAATTATATGAAAATAGCCATATTATCAGACATACACGGTAATTTAGAAGCACTGAAATCAGTTCTAAAATCAGTTGATAAACTAAATATTACTCAATTATGGGTTTTAGGAGATACCTTAGGACATTATTATGAAGCTGCGGAATCATATAAACTTTTAGAAAACTATAAAACCTTACACATAAAAGGAAATCATGAATATATTTTTTTAGACTATTTAAAGGGTGAAAAACAACAAGAAACTGATAAAAAATATGGACTGTGTTATCAGTTTTATAAAAAAACATTTTCTAAAGAATTAATTACTAAAATTAAACAATTAGACAAAATAAAGATAATTACACATCAAAAAACAAAAATTAAATTAGTTCATGAGGCACCAAAAGTAGGAGGATATGTGTATCCTACAGAAAAAAAACTAACTTTGCAGGCTTTAGAAGATGATTTTGATTTTGTTTTTATGGGACATACACATTACCCTATGGTATATTTTGGGTCAAAAACAACGATAATAAATGTTGGTTCTGTTGGTCAAAATAGAGTAATTGGTGGTATAGCAAGTTGGGGAGTTTTTAATTTAGAAAACCAAGTTTTTCAGCAAATGAGTACTGTATATAATCAACAAAAAACAAAAGAAAACTTAGTAAAACATCAAGAAACAAAAGAATATTTATATCAAGTTTTAAATAGAAATAATGAAAACAAATAAATTAAATATATTAGTAACAGGCTGTGGTGGCGATATTGGACAAAGTATAGGAAAAATTTTAAATAAAGAAACCTATATAACAACTCATGGCTGTGATATTTCTGATAAAAACGCAGGGCAATTTATATTTAAACACTTCTTTAAAAGTGTACGATATGATAATGCAGATTATTTATCACTACTTACAAGTTATGTAGAAAAAAACCATATAGATATTATTATCCCAATGGCGGAACCAGAGTTGCGCTTTTTTTCAAAAAACAACATAACTAAAATAGGAAACAAACCACTTTTGATGGCGTCTAAGAACGCTATGGAAATAGGGTTTGATAAATATAAAACAGCTACATTTTTAAAAGAAAATAACTTACCATATCCTAAAACACAACTTATAAAGGATAAATTAACAATAAATTATCCGTTTATTATAAAATCTAAAACAGGTTCGGGAAGTGCAGCTGTATACTTAGTAGAAAATGAAGAAGAGTTACATTTTTATCGTAAAAAACACCCAGAGTTTATAATTCAAGAGTACTTGCCTTCTCAAGAGGGAGAGTTTACTTGTGGTGTATTTAAAAATAATGATATCATAAGAACTATTATTTTAAAAAGAGAACTTACTGGAGGATATAGCGGTTATGGTGAGGTAGTTGAAAATAAAGAAATAGAAAATTTATTATTAAAAATAGCAAAAAAAATAGATTTAAAAGGAAGTATTAACGTACAACTGAGACTAACAGAAAAAGGACCTGTAACTTTTGAGATAAACCCACGATTTTCAAGCACTGTTTTGTTTAGGCACCTTTTTGGTTTTAAAGATTTGCTATGGTCTTTGGAAGCTATTCAAAAAATACCTATTTCACCTTATAAAAAAGTAATTGCAGGACAAAAATTTTACAAGGGATTTCAAGAATATATAGCTTAAATTATGAAAAAAGAAAATTGCTTTATTATTGCTGAATTATCAGCAAATCATGGTGGAGATATAGAAATAGCAAAAGAAACTGTTCGGGCAGCAAAACGTGCAGGTGCAGATGCTATAAAGCTACAAACATTTACCGCAGACACAATAACACTTGATGTAAAAACAGATTTATTTAAAATAAATCAAGGAACACACTGGGATGGAAAATACCTTTACGAACTTTATAAAGATGGTAGTTTACCATGGGAATGGCATAAATCACTATTTGATTTAGCAAAAGAACTTGGTTTAGTTTGTTTTTCTTCTCCATTTGATTTTACAGCTGTAGATTTTTTAGAAGAACTAGATGTTCCAATGTATAAAATAGCTTCTTTTGAAATAACAGATATACCTTTAATTGCTTACTGTGCATCAAAAGGAAAACCAATGATTATATCTACAGGAATAGCTTCAGATAAAGATATAGAACTTGCTATAGAAACGTGTAAAAAAGAAGGTAATAATGATATTACCATATTGAAATGCACCTCTGCATATCCAGCTGCACTAGCAGATATTAATTTGCTAACAATGGTAGATATTAAAAATAAATATAAAGTTAAAGTGGGCTTATCTGACCACACTACAGGAATAGAAGCCCCTGTAGTTGCAGTAAGTTTAGGTGCAAAAGTAATAGAAAAACATTTTATTTTAGATAAAAAAATAGGAGGTAATGACGCTCATTTTTCTTTAGATGAAGCAGCATTTACAAAAATGGTAAAAGCGGTGAGAAATGCTGAGGAAATTTTAGGAAAAGTAACCTATGAAATGGATGCTAAAAAAATGAAAAGCAGGGAGTTTTCTCGTTCATTATTTGTCGTACAAGATGTAAAAAAAGGAGATATTATAACAAAAGAAAATGTTAGGTCTATACGACCAGGATATGGTTTACATCCAAAGTATTATAATGCAGTTTTGGGAAAAAAATTTATTGAGAACTTACCGAAAGGAACACCTCTTAAAAAAGAACAAACGACACTTACATAAGCTACTTTGAAACAAACAATATCATTTTATAAACTAATTAATCTTGGATTAAGACTTGGAGGAATGGGTGCCAAGTTTTTAATTACATTGTACCTGTCTAAAGTTTATGTTACAGGAGAATATAGAGATTATACGATGATTGTTACTTTTATTACGTTGGCAATTTATTTTTTAGGATTAGACTTTTATAGTTTTAGCATACGCGATATTTTGATAAAAAAAGTAAATAAAGCTCAAAAAGTAATTACTACGTTAGTTGTTTATTTATTTATTTATTTGATTTTTATACTATTAGCATATTTGTTGTTTTATAAAGTAGATTATCTTATAAAATACCAATATTATATAATAGGAATTGCTATCACCGAGCACCTTTCTCAAGAAATTTACAGGCTTTTAATAGCTTTTGAAAAAGTACTTTTAGCAAATATTATTTTAGCTTTTAGAACCATAGGTTGGACAGCATATGTTGTGCTAAACACCTATTTAAATAAAGAAGTTTCATTACAAACATTATTATTTGTGTGGTTTCTATTTAATACCTTTACTATACTAGTAGTAATGACTTACGCTTTGATTAAAAACTTTAAAGAACTAAAAACAGTTACTATTGATTTTTTATGGATAAAGCAAGGAGTTTCTATTGCTGGAGTTTACTTTTTAGGGACAATTTTATTAAAAAGTATTGAATATATAAATCGATTTATATTAGATTATTATGTGGATGATTTGTATGTAAATATATATAATTTTTATGCTACAATAGCCTTGTTAGTAAGTATTTATATTAACACTATTGTTATATCTTTTGAATTACCAACATTAATATCTGCTGTTAATACAAAAAAAATAATACCAATATATAACGCTTTTAATAAAAGTATCAAAAGACAACTATTTATTATTATACCTTTATTATCATTAGCCATATTGCCAGTTCTTTTTTGGCAAAAAAAACCTGTTTATACGCAGTATTTACTTGTTTTTTATATTATTTTAGTAGGTGTTTCATTAATGAATTACTCTTTAGTTTACCACTACAAGTTGTATATTTTACATAAAGATTATAAAATTTTAAAAACATTAATTTATTCAGGAGTTAGTAGCTTACTAATAGCACTTATTCTTATACGGTTTTTTGGAATTTATGGTGCTGCAGTTTCATTTGTAATATCAGGAATTTTGTTGACTTTTTTTAGAAAAAGAATGGCAGATAATTATAAAATAACTTAACTATGATACATATTTTTATAGCGCTTTCTAAAAATCAATTATATAACTGTGAAACAATAATAAGACAAGAAAACATATCTAAAGAAAAAACAGTATTATTAAGTAGTAAAACATTTGATATCAACACGGCTATTTTTGGAGAATTGTACCTGTTAGACACTAGTTTTAATAATCAGTCTAAAGGATTAGTTAGTGAGTTTCAAAATATTTTTAATAAAATAAAAGAATATAAAAAACTAATCAAAGCAGTTTCAAAATATAAGCAAACCAAAGATTGTAATTTGTATTTTTCGTATATCGAAGATGTTTTGACAAACCACATGTTGTTTTATTTTAATAAAAACATAATAGGGGTTTCTGTAGAAGATGGTGTGTTAAATTACTATAATCACACGATAAAAAGTTTAAGTCTTAAAAAAGTGTTGATAAAAGCTCTTTTGAGCAATGTATTAGGTGTTCGTTTTAAATTATACAAAGGACACTCAAGTGGAATAAGTTATAACAAAGTTATAAAGCAATATGTGCGCAGACCTGATTTGTGTGTCTTTCCAAATAAAGCTGTAAAACTAGAAGTGCCTCAATATGAGTTGAGAAATCTAAAAGAATCTATTCTTATTATTGGACAAGAACCGTTAGAAAAAGTAATAGGATCAGAAAAATACTATTTCTATTTAAACCAAGTTTTTACAGCTGCTTTTAACACAGCTTCTAAGCAAAAAATAAAGAATATTTATTATAAACCACACCGACATGGAAAACGTATAAACACTAGTTTTTTTAACAAATTTAATAATAAAATAAAAACGATTACTTCTGAGGATACAATAGAAAATTTCTTTTTTGAAAAAGAATCTTCAAAATATGTTTTTGCTTTTAACACTTCGGCTGTTTTAAACATAAAAATGGGTATAGCAAATCAATTAAAGGAATCAATTAGTTTTACTATTTTTTTAGCAAAAAATGATACACTTTATAACCTTTATAAATCATTAGGTTTTAATATTGTTATTTTATAGTTTTGTAAATATACTTTATGTCTTTATACACAATCATATTACTTTATTTTTTGTTAGTTATTCTAACAATTTACATGGTAAATAGAAATTTTAAAATCTATTACCTTTATGGTCTTATTTTGTATCAAACAATAACAATTATACCTTCTATAATCTATATAGAAACAGGTAAATATATTGCAGAACAAGGTAAAACAGGTTATTATGTAGGAGCAGTATGGTATTATGCCGTTTTTTATTTAATAACATTGCTTATTGTTTATGCAACACATAATACATTAAAAAAAATTAAACTTACAACCTTTGAATTAAAAATAAACCACAAACCTTTTGAAGAAAAAGCAGTTATTGTAATAGTTTCAATAGTCTTTTTTTTACTTTTTTTTAATTTAGCTCAATCGCCAATTCCACTATTTGGACATGTTAGTAGGTTTGATTTTTGGAAGTATGCTAAGTTTCCCATTTTAGGAAAAATATTTGGTAATACAGCTATGTTTTTACCTTTTGCTTTAGGGATTTTATTTAAAAAATTTAAAAAGCTTTCAATTTCAGGAATGCTTTTATATATTATTTATAATTTTTTAATAGGACAAAAATTCTCACCCATTCTTTCAGGTTCGTTTTCGTTTTTTTTACCACTAGTTTTAGCTTCAAAAACTCAAATAAAATTAAAATCTATAATAAAACTAAAGTTTATAATTCCAGCACTGTTAGTTGTTTTTAGTGCGTATAAAGTTATTTATAATAAATATGAAAAAATACACCCTTTTGCTGTTATAAAAATATATAACCCTAATGAAGCGATTCTTTATCGTATTTTTGGACTACAAGGACATTTGTTTTGGGGAGCTACAGAAACCTTTGCACATAGAAATATGCCCAATTCTTGGAATCCACTAGAGCTTAATTATGGAATGCATAAAATGATGCGTTATTTTTCTAATGCGGACAAAGAAAAATTAGAACAGAATATGAAGGGAGGTTTTAGCTATACAAATGCATATCCTGCAGTATTATTTATGATTTTTCCTGTAAGTATTGCATACTTATTTCATATACTTATCGTTATTTTTATACTAAGTCTTAGTGGATGGATATTGATGAAATTAATAACAAATCATTCCTACTTGTTTGCTATTATTTCGTTTCAATTTTATATTTGGACTATTTATGCGCTTACAATGGGGTATTTCTATAAATTAAAATTCGGAATACTATTTAATCTTATAGTATTAGGCTTGTCTTATTATTATGAACAAACAAAAAAAATAAAACATGAGTAAAATACTGAATTTTATACTGATAACACTATTATTAGTATCTTGTAGTACAAAAACAGATAAAGAAATACAAGTTAGTTATAACCAGAAATTAGAAAAAACACTTACCGTAGACACTACGTTTGCTATTGGAGATGTTAGACGTTATGGTTTAAAAATAAACAAAGGAGTTGGGAATCATCCCAAGACAAAAGGTAAAATACTAGATGAGTTATTTAAATTATCTACATCAGGATTAACCATTAAGTTTCCTAAAGGATATTATAAAATCTCATTAATTATTAAAAATAAAAAAAACCTTTCTTTTGATTTTGATAATGCTTCTTTTTCAGGTTCAATTCAACTTGTTGATAGTGATAGTATAACTTTAAAAGGAACTATAAATAGCTATAGTGCATTTATTATTAACAATGGTAAAAACATTGTGTTAGACGATGTAAATATATTGAATAATAAGGAATTAAATATTTCAAAAATATTGCCTTCAGGGTTTCAAATACTTAATAAAAGCGAAAACATTAGTATAAAAACAGTGGCTATTTCAGGAGTAGGAGTAGGAGAACAATTTAAATATGTGCCTAGTGCACTGAAAATTTATGGTTTTCCTAAAACCCCAAACAATATAACAATAAACAAAGTTCTAATTACCGATAGCCCTGTAAATGGAGCTGTTATTATGGCAGATAATGTAAATATAAAAAATATTACAATTCAAAAATTTGGATATGCTAAAAACAAAACACTCAAAAAGCTAAGTAATACTAATATAGACCCAAATAATTTTGTAGGCCTTTGGCTTGCGAAAAACACCAATTCAGTTTATAATAAAATA
>CAMZMA010000170.1 GCA_947311815.1 uncultured Flavobacteriaceae bacterium | reverse complement strand
CCTCCAAGAATACCAACAATAGAGTTTCCTAAAGTACCCATAGAATACTTACTTAATAATTTTCCTGCTACATTACCTCCTAACGCACCACTGATTAAACTGATAATAATTTCCATTTTTTTAATTTTTAGTTAGTTAATAAGCTGTAAGTTATGAAATTAGTTTGTTAAATTAAAAGAATTGTTGATAACTTCATTTTAAAAAACAATCTAAAAGTTTTGTTAATTTTTTTGATTTCCTTTTTAGTTGTAGTACTTTCAACAATTTATTAACAAACCAACTTATGCGAAGTTTATTAACAATTACTTGTCTCTTTTTTCTCTCAATTCACTCAGTTTTAGCACAAAAATCTTTAGTGAAAAACATTCCTTTTAAAAACATTGGCCCTACTGTAATGGGTGGTCGTGTGGTAGATGCTGCCATAAATCCTAATAATTCTACCGAGTTTTATGTAGGTTACGCTTCTGGCGGATTGTGGTACACCAATAACAACGGAACAACTTTTACGCCTGTGATGGATAACTCGCCTACACAAAATATTGGGGCGGTTGCGGTTGATTGGAATAATGGAACTATTTGGGTAGGAACGGGAGAAAACAATTCTTCGCGTTCATCATATGCGGGCATCGGGATTTTAAAATCTACCGATAAAGGCAAAACATGGCAAAACATGGGCTTACCCGATTCGCATCATATTGGTCGGATACAAATAAATCCAAACAACCCAAATGAGGTGGTAATTGGTGTGATAGGACATTTATACACACCTAATTCTGAACGCGGAATTTTTAAAACTACGGATGGAGGCAAAACGTGGAAAAAAACACTTTTTATTGATGAAAATACAGGAATTATAGATGTGCAAATTGCACCTAATAATTTTAACGTACAATACGCAGCAGCATGGGAGCGCAATAGAAAATCGTGGAATTTTACAGGAAACGGAAAACATTCTGGCATTTATAAAAGTACTGATGCAGGAACTACTTGGGCTAAAATTACTCAAAACAATGGTTTCCCCGAAGGTGATGGAGTTGGTAGAATTGGTTTGACAGTTTTTAATGAAAATACAGTATATGCATTTCTTGACAATCAATTCAGAAGAAAAAAAGAAGTTAAAAAAGAGAAAACTAATTTTTTAACCAAAGACGATTTTAAAACCATGTCTAAAATCGCATTTTTAAATCTTTCTGATAAAAAACTAAACACCTATTTAAAAAGAAACGGGTTTCAAGAAAAATATCGTGCTCAAAATGTAAAACAATTAGTACGTTCGGGTACTGTAAAACCGATTGATTTGGCAAAATATTTAGAAAACGCCAATTCTTTATTATTTGACACACCTGTTGTGGGAGCAGAGGTTTATATCACCCAAAATGGCGGAAAGTCTTGGGAAAAAACACACAAAGGAACGTTAGACAGAGTTGTGTATTCGTACGGATATTATTTTGGTGGCATTGTGGTAGATACATATGATAAAAATGCGATTTATATTATGGGTGTTCCTATTTTAAAATCGAAAGATGGCGGAAAAACATTTACATCTATCAGCAAAGAAAACGTACATTCAGATCATCATTTTTTATGGGTAAACCCGAAGAAAAAAGGACATTTAATTAATGGAAACGATGGCGGTTTAAATATTTCGTATGATGATGGCGAAAGTTGGATAAAATTAAATAATCCTGCTGTTGGGCAATTTTACTCGGTTTATGCCGATCTTCAAAAAAAATATCATGTGTATGGCGGATTGCAAGATAACGGTGTTTGGGTTGCCGAAAACAACCCAAAAATTGATAAAAGTTGGCAGCAATCTGGCAAAAACCCTTATGAATCAATTATAGGAGGTGACGGAATGCAAGTTGCCGTAGATAATCGCGATGCTAATATTGTATATACAGGATATCAATTTGGAAATTATTATCGCATCAACCGAAAAACGAAGGACAATACATACATTCAGCCGAAACATTTGTTGGGCGAAAAGCCGTATCGATTTAATTGGCAAACACCTATTCAGTTATCATCACACCATCAAGATATTTTATATTTAGGAAGCAATAAATTACATCGTTCTTTAAATCAAGGTGATGATTGGGAAACTATTTCGGGCGATTTAACTAACGGAAGTAAGAAAGGAAATGTTGCTTACGGAACATTGACCTCGATTAGCGAAAGCCCGTTTCAATTCGGGTTAATTTATGTTGGTTCTGATGATGGTTTGGTACACGTAACCAAAAATGGTGGCGGTAGTTGGACTCAAATTTCTAAAACTTTTCCTAAGGATTTATGGGTTTCGCGTGTCATTGCCTCTAAACACAAAAAAGGACGTGTATTTGTAACCCTAAACGGGTATCGTTCAGATGATTTTACGCCTTATGTATATGCTTCGGATGATTATGGAAACACGTGGAAAAACATCAGTAGTAATTTGCCAAAATCATCAATAAATGTGATAAAAGAAGATCCTAAAAATGAAAATTTATTATATTTAGGAACAGATAACGGATTGTTTGCGTCTTTTGATAACGGAAATCATTGGGAAGATTTTCAAAAAAACCTGCCTCATGTAGCAATACACGATTTGGTAGTGCAACCCAATGCTAAAGAACTGATTATAGGTACACACGGGCGTAGTTTGTACAAAGCAAATATTGCTCCGTTACAAGAATTAACAGCCGAAATAAAAAGAAAATCTGCACATATTTTTGCCATTAAAAATAGCAGAAAAAGTACTCGTTGGGGGTCTTCTAGGAATAAATGGATAAAACCTCATACACCAAAAATTATTATTCCGTTTTACGTAAATATTTCTAAAAAAGTTACTGTAAGTGTTTTTATTGATACTATAAAAGTAAACGCTTTTACGGTAAATGCTGATAGAGGATTTAATGAAGCAGTTTATGATGTTTCTTTTTCTAAAAAAGGTAGAAAAAAATATCTAAAAAAACACAAAGATGCGGTTATTACCAAAGCGAAAAATGATATGTATTATTTACCAAAAGGAAAATACACGGTTAAAATTGAAGATGCAGAAGGTGAATTTGAGATAAAATAAGATATTGTTGATGTTTCTATCGAGGTGAAAGGAGTTTTATAAAAATGATAAATTACATAAAAATGATAGAGGTTTAAAAAAATGAAAATGAAAAAAACACTCTTTATAATCTTTCTTCTTTCTTTCAACAGTTTTTCGCAATCTAATTTTAAAAAGTTTTTTAAACTATCGAAACCGATAAAAATTTGGGTATTATTTCATCCTTTTAAGGCGGCTACTGCTTTAAAAATATCTACAGAAACAAATAGAGTAACAGATTCTATTGCCAAAACTAATTTATTAGATAAAGATGCTGTTGGCGGACAAGTAGATGCATTTCGGCATGCGTTTTGGATGGCAAAATTACGTCAAAAAATCGGTAAAAATGCTGCGAAAAATTTAGGAAAAGCACATGAAAAAGAAAATAAGTTACAGTACAAAAAACGAAAATTAGAAGATGGTGTTGTGCCTGATAAAATATCATCTGAAATGGATTTATACAACAATAATATAGGTTTATCTTTTACAAAAAAAGGTGAAAAAACATCCATAAAAAGATTGATTTATAAGATTGTAAATGCCATAAAAAAAGGACAATTAAAAATTATTAAAAAAGATAAAAAAGGACGTTTTTTAACTTGTGATGGAGTGGTGATTTCTACTAAAAATTTACATGGAAAATGGAAGAATGATAAATGTTTAGTGAGCTCTAATAATTTGAGTTTAAACAATTAGAGATCAGTAGATAATTATATAGGTTTATCTAAGCTTAAGGTGTTTGTTTTTAAAGTTTTATAAGTGTGTTTTTTGTCAGTTCGAGCGCAGTCGAGAACTATTGAATATAATTCTCCTTATAATAAGGTCTCGATTGTGCTCGACCAGATAGAATTATTGATACACAGGAAATTGTGGTTATGAAACTATCTACTGACCTCTATAAATAATTATTAGAAATCACGATTTTATAGTGATTATTGGAAAGAACTCATTTAAAATTACGCAAACAATGTAGCAAAAGCTTCTTCAATTTTTCCTACCAAAATTAGCTTGATATTGTGTTTTGTAGATACAATTTTATTGTATTTTGAAGCTACAAAAGAAGTGTAACCTAATTTTTCTGCTTCTAAAATACGTTGATCTATTTTAGAAACAGGTCTTATTTCTCCTGCCAAACCAACTTCGGCAGCAAAACAAACTTTGGGTGAAATTGCAATGTCTTGATTAGACGATAAAATAGCCGCAACCACCGCTAAATCTATCGCAGGATCATCTACATGAATACCGCCAGTAATATTTAAAAACACGTCTTTTGCACCGAGTTTAAAACCTGCTCGTTTTTCTAAAACTGCCAAAATCATATGCAAACGTTTTAGATTGTAACCTGTTGTAGAACGCTGTGGCGTTCCGTAAACCGCCGTAGAAACCAAGGCTTGAATTTCAATCATTAAAGGTCTTACGCCTTCTAAAGTTGATGCGATTGCAGTACCGCTTAAATCGGCATCTTTTTTAGAGATTAATATTTCTGACGGATTAGAAACCTCTCGCAAACCATCAGACAACATTTCATAAATCCCTAGTTCTGAGGTAGAGCCAAATCGGTTTTTTTGAGCACGTAATATTCGGTAAGTATGATTTCTATCGCCTTCAAATTGCAACACCACATCTACCATATGTTCTAAAATTTTAGGACCTGCAATATGTCCTTCTTTATTAATATGTCCAATTAAAATGATGGGAGTTGCCGTTTCTTTGGCAAATTTTATCAATTCTGCCGAGGTTTCTCTGATTTGAGAAATACTTCCTGGTGATGCTTCAATAGAATTTGTATGTAGTGTTTGTATAGAATCGATAACCAATATTTCTGGTTGTACATCTTCAATATTTTTAAAAATACGTTGCGTATTGGTTTCGGTTAAAATGAAACAATTCGTGCTTTTCCCTTGTAATCGTTCGGCGCGCATTTTTATTTGAGATTGACTTTCTTCGCCCGAAACATACAGTACTTTTTGCGATAATTGTAACGCTACTTGAAGTATTAAAGTCGATTTACCAATACCTGGTTCTCCGCCCAAAAGTGTAACAGATCCTTTTACCAAACCGCCACCTAAAACAGTATCTAACTCATTGTTATTCGTAGCAATACGCTCTTCTGGATTGAGTTGAATGTCTTCAATTTTTAAAGGAACGGAATTGTTTTTTGCAGTTGTAGCTTGTTGCCATTTACGTTTTTCTTCTTTTTGTATAACTTCTTCTACAATGGTGTTCCACTCATTACACACCCCGCATTTACCCGTCCATTTTGCGTGTTGTGTACCACAGTTTTGACAAAAAAAAGTTGTTTTTACCTTCGCCATTTTTTAAAAAATTGATTGCCTACAAAGTAACGGAAAAAAATAAGATTTCCCCTGAAAGACCTCACAGGTTTTCCTCCTTCGGCGGATAAATAAAACCTGTGAGGTCTAAATTTTCTGTATTTTTTAAAAGATGTTTTACTTTTTTGCTTTGTAAAAAGCATCTATTGTTTCTTCTATATTATCGCTAAAGGCTATTCTTTTTACTATTTTTCCTTGTTCATCAATTAAAAAAGAAGTTGGTATTTCTTCTATTCCGTATTTTAACGCCACAGGATTATTGCTCATTTTGATTAAATTAGAAAAATCTGACCAGTTTATATTTAATTTATCACTTGCGTTTTTCCATGTGTTTTTATCAACATCAAATGAAAAACTTACGATTTGAAAATTTTTGTCTTTGTATTTTTCTAAGAGATGCGGAAACTCTTCTTTTAGTTGTTTTACACAAGGCGGACACCAACCTGCCCAAAAATCTAAAAGAATTACTTTTCCTTTGTAGTTTGACAATTTGATTTCTTTACCTTCTAAATTATTTCCAATTATTTCGCTAAAAACATCTCCTTCCTGTATTGTTTTTACTTCGATAAAATTTTTCAGTTGTTTTCCGTAATTCGATTTTTTTAATTTTGTAGATAACATGTCATAGAATTTTTTTAGCTGTTTCTTTTTAAAAACATGTTTAAATTCTAGAATTTTAATAAGCGAAAAAAAGTTGTTCGGATTCTTTATAAAGAGTTGATATGAAATATCATAAATAGAATCATTGTATTTTGAATATTCTTTTTCTGTAATCAGTTTTTTCTGTAAACTTTGATAAGCTACGCTTTTTCTTTCGTAAATTGGATCAAGTATTTTTTCAAATTCTAATGCTTTAATGTTTGTTTTTCCTCCTTTTACAAAAGTGCTTAATTTTACTTGCTCTTTTATAACCTGTTCTTTTGATGCCTTTATAGTTATAATTGTAGGTTCTAACCAAAACTGTACTAATGCAATGTTTTCTATAGATAAAGCAACACTTGCGGGTTCTTTTATTGTTCCTTTTAGTTCAAATTTATTTCCAATAATTATTGTTGAATCTATTTCTTTGTATGTGTTATAATTAAATAGTTTAATTTTTGTACTGTCTTTAATTCCAGATATAATTGCATTGATAGTATAAGTTGAAGGAGGTATTTCTTTTTTGGGTTCAGTACAGGAAAATAAAAAAAGGAATGTAAGTAGGTAAAAAAGAGACGATTTCATAGATAAATAGATTTTTATAAGTCTATAAATATACTGTTTTTTTGTAAAATAGTGTATTAATTTAAAGACCTCACAGGTTTTCCTCCTTCGG
>CAMZMA010000169.1 GCA_947311815.1 uncultured Flavobacteriaceae bacterium | reverse complement strand
CCGTTTGATATATTCCGTATAATTTTTGTGCAATTTGACGTTGTTCTTGAGCTGTTTTTTCATAATTGCGATTACTTTCAGTAATTTCTGATAAATAGCGTGTTCTGTTTGAAGGAATAATGAATTGTTTTTGGCTCATTTCATGCGTTATTTCAAACGAACCTTTCCAGTTTAATTCATATTTAGAAACGATTTTATTCATTATAGCTCTGTACAAACTATTCATTCCAGGATCGTTAAACTGACTGGCAATTGTTCCAAAAACAGGCATATCATCCATAGGAGTATCCCAAAGATTATGGTTGCGCATATACTGTTTTTTCACATCGCGTAAAGCGTCTAAAGCACCACGTTTATCGAATTTATTAAGCGCAATTAAATCGGCAAAATCGAGCATATCAATTTTTTCTAATTGTGTTGCTGCACCAAATTCGGGTGTCATTACATACAAAGAAGCATCAGAATGTTCTATAATTTCGGTATCCGATTGCCCGATTCCTGAAGTTTCTAAAATGATGAGGTCAAATTCGGCAGCTTTTAACACTTCAACGGCTTCGTTTACGTATTTAGATAGTGCTAAATTAGATTGACGAGTTGCTAACGAACGCATATAAACTCGCTCATTATTAATGGCATTCATACGGATTCTATCGCCTAATAAAGCGCCACCTGTTTTTCTTTTTGAAGGATCTACAGAAATTAATCCGATGGTTTTATTGGGAAAATCAACTAAAAATCGACGAACTAATTCATCTACTAATGATGATTTACCAGAACCTCCTGTTCCTGTAATTCCTAAAACAGCAGTCTTTTTTAACTTTGCTGATGGAGAAAAAAGTTTAGAAAATGATTCAGGGTTGTTTTCTGAGACAGTTATTAAACGAGCAATTGTATTAACGTCTTTTTGTTTTAAAAGTTCTAAAATTTCTTTTGTCCCTTTCCCTTCAGGAAGAGTTAGAGATGAGATATCCGCAGTTTTTACCAAATCGTTAATCATTCCTTGCAAACCTAATTCGCGCCCATCATCTGGTGAGTAAATTCGGGTAATTCCGTAGTCCATTAATTCTTTAATTTCATCAGGAAGAATAACACCACCGCCGCCGCCAAAAATTTTGATATGTGTTGCACCTTTTTCTTGTAACAAATCGTACATGTACTTAAAATACTCATTGTGTCCGCCTTGGTAAGAAGTCATAGCTATGGCATTGGCATCTTCTTGTATGGCACAATTTACCACTTCTTCTACGCTTCTATCGTGCCCTAAATGAATTACTTCTACCCCTGTAGATTGAATAATTCTACGCATAATATTAATGGCAGCATCGTGTCCGTCAAAAAGAGAGGCAGCGGTTACAATTCGTACTTTATGTTTGGGTTTGTAAGGTGCAATTTGTTCCATTCGTAAATTTTAGATAAAATTAGGGTTGCAATTTACGAAATTCTTAAAAAAGAATAGAATTTGTAAAGGATTTTAAATCGCTATTATAAACGAAGTGAAGTAATCTATTCATCTTTTTAACCATTTAGAGATTGCTTTGTACTTTGCGTAATGATAGAATGATTATTTAGTTCCCTTCTGTGTTTAAGTGATCAATAAAAAGGATGCCGTTTAGGTGGTCTATTTCGTGTTGAAAAATTACCGAAGTAAAATCTTCTATCATTTCATAATGATGTGTACCGTCTAGTTTATCGTATTCAATTAAAATAGTGTAGGCTCTATCAAAGGTTTTTCCTCTTTTATTCGGAATGGATAAACATCCTTCAGGACACGGTCTTTTTTGTTTAGAGTATTGTTTGATAATTGGGTTTAAGTAAATTTCGAACGGAAAATTTTTCTTATCAAAACGTTGTACACAAATCATTTGTTTTAAAATTCCCACTTGTGGTGCGGCAATACCAACACCTAAAGACATGCTATCTCTTACCGTACTATATAATCGTTTTGCTAATAAATGTAGTGTTTTATTCTTCGGGTTTGGTTTGATGTAACTACTTTTTGTTCGTAATAAAATAGAATCTTGTTTGTTGGTAATTAAAAATACTCGCATTGGTGTAGAACCGCTTGCATTGGTAATTAATTGTTGTTGGTTTTTGTTGAAATTCTTATAACTTCCGCAAGAAACAAAAGAAATTATGAAGATGATGGACAGCGAATAGTTTAAAAATTTCATTGGATGTAGGTTTTGATATCTACAAAAGTAATTAAACTAAACATATTTTATAAAACGCCACCATTTTCTTTTTAATAAATACTGAATATTCTTCTTAGGTCAAATTGAATTTTATAGTTTTTGAAAAGTTATTTTGTTAGTTATTATTCTTTTCAAGGAAAAGAATAGATAATACACCTAAAGAATATGCAATTAAATCTCCAACACTAAAAGAAGAACCTAATATTGTTTTTGCGATATTGTTGTTTTTTAAATGTAGTATTTCTAATAGATTTGTTAATTGAATAAATTCTACAGTAAAAGCAATGGTTAAAACAATAATTGCTGTAGTAGTTACTTTTACTTCTAAAAACGACTTAAGAAAACAATACACTAAAAAAACTACAAAGTAATCGCCAATAGTATGTCTAATAAATCCGTTAGTAAATAGAAT
>CAMZMA010000168.1 GCA_947311815.1 uncultured Flavobacteriaceae bacterium | reverse complement strand
GAGATGTTTGCAGTAGCTTTAAGAGTAAGTATGTTAGAAACATCTAATTTGCCTGAAAATTCCCCTTCAATATCTGCAAAACTAGCTGTTACATTTCCTTTGATA
Source organism: uncultured Flavobacteriaceae bacterium (assembly GCA_947311815.1). Lineage (GTDB taxonomy): Bacteria > Bacteroidota > Bacteroidia > Flavobacteriales > Flavobacteriaceae > Polaribacter. Next base: position 4,210 of record CAMZMA010000168.1, on the reverse strand, counting down.
AATCCTTCTGCACCTATAATAACCAAAGGTAGAGTTATTATAGGTGCAGAAGGATTTATCAAAGGAAATGTAACAGCTAGTTTTGCAGATATTGAAGGGGAATTTTCAGGCAAATTAGATGTTTCTAACACACTTACTCTTAAAGCTACTGCAAACATCTCTGGAGAGGTCATTGTAAATAAATTTTCGGTAGAACCAGGCGCTACCTTTAATGCAACTTGTAGCATGAAAGGAACTGTAAAAGAATTAAATAAAATAGATGAACAATCTAAACCCCAAGAAAAAACCGCTTAATAAATTTATTAGACTTTCAGGTGTAGGTATTCAAATTGGTGTAACCATGTATTTGGCGGCGTATTTTGGTAAAAAATTGGATACTTATTACGGAAATGAAAAAAAAATTATCACCCTAATTTTAATTGTTTTTGGTTTGATTGCTTCTCTTTATAGTTTATTGGCTCAGGTAAAAAAAATTCAAGACAAATAACTGATGAACAAATACCTCTCTCAGTTTTTGTTATTCTTATCAGTAATTATTCTAGTTGTTTTTGGATTGCACCTTTTGGTGTTAAATACTAATAAATTATCACTTTTTGATCATAAAATAATAACATCTTATGTGCTTAATATTGTTTTAGCTGTTAGTATTTACTTGTTTTTATACCTTAATAGAATAAAATACAAAGCAGAACTAGGATTTTTGTATATGGCAGGTAGTTTTTTAAAATTACTCTTCTTTGGCTTATTCTTATATCCTTCTTATCATAAAGACGGAAGCGTCTCAAAACTAGAATTTTTCACATTCTTTATTCCGTATGTAACGTGTTTGGTTATCGAAACGTATTTTTTAATTAAACTCTTAAATTCTCGAGAGTTAAATCAATAAAAGGAGCTAAAAACAGACTTGATAAAATAAACTAAAAAATAGTTTTTCAATTTAGGATAAAAACCTACCTTTGCACCGATTTTTAAGACACAATTCATGTCTCATATGCAAAGAAAATTTTCAATGAAAAAATTAGCTTTTTTAGTATTCTTTATATCGGGTGTTGTTTTTGGGCAGCATCACGAAGAAAAAACTTCTCATACGACAACTCACAAAGAACAAAATTCTACATTGAGTTTAAAAGAAGAGTTTAAAAAATTTAAAGAACACCACATTCAAGACTCTCATAGTTTTGATTTTGTTTCTTATAAAAATGACGAAGGAGAAAAAGTGCATATTGGGTTTCCGTTACCTGTAATTTTATGGGATAATGGTTTAAAAATCTTTTCTTCATCTAAATTTCATCATGGAGAATCTGTAGCAGAAGCAGGTGGTAACTATTACAAATTACACCACGGTAAGATATATAAAACCGAGGCAAACGGATTATTAAACTTAGATGAACACCATCATCCAACCAATGTAAAGCCTTTAGATTTTTCTATCACAAAATCAATCTTTTTTGTCATAGCCGTTGCTTTATTAATGTTCTTTATCTTTAGCAAAATAGCAAAATCATACAAAACAAGTGCTTTACCTACAGGATTAGGACGTTTTTTAGAGCCGTTAATCTTATTTATTAGAGATGATATTGCCATTCCTAATATCGGTAAAAAACACTATAAGAAATACATGAGTTATTTATTAACCATCTTTTTCTTTATTTGGATTATCAATTTATTAGGTTTAACGCCATTAGGTGTAAACGTTACTAATAACATAGCCATTACATTTGTATTGGCAATTATGACCTATTTGTTCACCACATTTACAGCAAATAAAAATTATTGGAAACATATTTTTTGGATGCCCGGTGTACCTATACCAATGAAAATTTTATTAGCACCTATCGAGTTGTTAGGAACCATTATAAAACCATTTGCATTAATGATACGTTTGTACGCAAATATTACAGCGGGTCATATTGTATTAATGAGTATTTTAGGAATGATGGTGATTGCACACAATTGGTTGGGTAGCTCATTGTCATTTGTATTAGCCTTTGTTTTATCGTTATTAGAGTTATTAGTAGCGGCATTACAAACGTATATATTTACAATGTTGTCGTCATTGTATTTTGGTATGGCAGTAGAAGAACACGACGAACACTAAAAAGAATTTTTTAATTATTAATTATATATATTTATTATGGAAGGTTTAAATTTTATAGGAGCTGGATTAGTTGTTATCGGTGCTGGTATTGGTATTGGTAAAATTGGTGGATCAGCAATGGAAGCAATTGCTCGTCAACCAGAAGCAACTGGTAAAATTCAAGCAGCAATGTTAATTGCTGCTGCCTTAATTGAAGGTATTGGATTTGCAGCATTATTTGCAGTTTAAAACACATTAACAATAGCTATAACGGTTGGTTATAGCTATTGTTTACAATTAAAAAATAAATACTAATTAGTAGAAAACATATAGTATGGATAAGTTATTAAACGATTTTTCAGTTGGTAATGCTTTTTGGATGACCATCCTTTTTGTAGGATTGATTTTGTTGTTAAAAAAGTTTGCTTGGAAACCTATTTTAGATTCGGTAGAAGAAAGAGAAGAAGGAATTAAAAAAGCCTTAGAAGCAGCCGAAGAAGCTAAAAAAGAAATGCAAAACTTAAATGCTGATAACGAAAAGCTGTTAAAAGAAGCAAGAGCAGAAAGAGAAGCAATGTTAAAAGAAGCACGCGAAATTAAAGAAGCGATAATTTCTGAAGCAAAAGACGAAGCGCAAGTAGCAGCAGGTAAAATGATTGATAGTGCAAAAGCATCTATTGAGCAAGAAAAACAAGCCGCTATTTCAGGTTTAAAAAAGCAAGTAGCTGAGTTGTCTATTAGTATTGCAGAATCTGTAGTAAAAAAAGAATTAGCCTCTAATAATGATCAATTACAATTGGTAGATCAATTATTAGAAAAAGTTACGTTAAACTAAGCAACTAATGAAAGGAGGAAGACCCGCTTTACGTTACGCAAAAGCAATTTTAAGTTTAGCCAAAGAAAAAGGATCTGAAGCAACCGTAAATGACAATATGTTATTCATCGCTTCTACCATTTCTGATAACGAAGATTTAAAATCGATGCTACACAGTCCTGTTATTAAATTAGCAGACAAAAAGAGTGTATTAATAAGTTTGTTTTCAGATAAAATAAACGATATTTCTTTACAATTATTTACCTTGTTAGAAGAGAATAAACGTATGGAAATGTTAGAAGCTATTGCTACACAATACACCATCCTTTTTGATGAGTCTAACGCAAAACAAGTAGCTAAAGTTACTACTGCAGTACCTTTAACAAAAGAATTAGAAGAAAAAATACTCGCAAAAATAGTTTCCTTAACAGGCAATACTGCAAGTATAGAAAATAGTGTAGATCCATCAGTAATTGGCGGATTTATTTTACGTATAGGAGATTTGCAATACGATGCAAGCATCTCTAATCATTTTAATGAATTAAGAAAGGAATTTGACAAGAGTCATTACGTTCCAAAAGTATAAGTGAAATGCTATAAGCAATATGCTGTAGGCCTAAAGCCTAAAGCCTAAAACCTAAAGCAAAACAACAAAAAGATGGCAGGAATTAAACCAGCTGAAGTATCAGCAATTTTAAAGCAACAATTATCAAGTTTTGAAGCAAAAGCTTCATTAAACGAAGTAGGAACAGTTTTACAAGTAGGAGACGGTATCGCACGTGTGTACGGTTTATCTAATGTACAATATGGTGAGTTAGTAGAATTCGATAACGGATTAGAAGCTATCGTATTAAACTTAGAAGAAGATAACGTTGGAGTTGTATTATTAGGAGCATCTACAGGAATTAGAGAAGGTTCTAATGTAAAAAGAACCAACCGAATTGCTTCTTTAAGAGCTGGAGAAGGAATTGTGGGGCGTGTAGTAAATACCTTAGGTCAGCCAATTGATGGTAAAGGCCCTATTACAGGAGAAACCTATGAAATGCCTTTAGAGCGTAAAGCACCAGGAGTAATTTATAGAGAACCTGTAACAGAACCTTTACAAACAGGAATTAAAGCTATTGATGCAATGATTCCAGTAGGTCGTGGTCAACGTGAGTTGATTATTGGAGACCGTCAAACAGGTAAATCTACTGTTGCAATTGATACTATTATCAATCAAAAAGAATTTTACGATGCTGGTGAACCAGTATATTGTATATATGTTGCTATTGGTCAAAAAGCTTCTACTGTTGCAGGAATTGTACAAATGTTAGAAG
>CAMZMA010000167.1 GCA_947311815.1 uncultured Flavobacteriaceae bacterium | reverse complement strand
ACTCACGCTTACACGAATTATTCGGGCGAATTGAACCCTAAAAGACTAGGAAAAGTAACACATCAAATTAGTTTCGGAATTCTTCATTTTAATTTTGACAACCATCAAATTACCATGCAAATGAGAGGTAAACACAATCAACTTTTACAGCAATACATACAAGTATATAATTAACTTGCTATTTTGATTAAAAACTGTACTTTTGCACTAAATTAAAAACAAATAAAATGGCAACAAATAGAACATTTACCATGATAAAACCAGATGGTGTAGAAAACGGACACACTGGTGCAATTTTAGAAAAAATAAATGCAGCAGGATTTAGAATCGTTGCATTAAAGAAAACACAAATGACGGTTGCAGATGCACAAGCATTTTATGCAGTTCATAACGAGCGTCCTTTCTTTGGCGAATTGGTTGAATTTATGACCAGAGGTCCAATTATTGCAGCAATCTTAGAAAAAGACAATGCAGTAGAAGATTTTAGAGCTTTAATTGGCGCTACAAATCCTGCGGAAGCTGCAGAAGGAACGATTAGAAAGTTATACGCAACTTCTATTGGCGAGAATGCTGTACATGGTTCTGATAGTGATGAAAATGCGGCTATTGAAGGCGCTTTTCATTTTTCTGGAAGAGAAATGTTTTAAAAATTCTCTAAAAGAGATTACCTAAAAAATTAAAAACTCGTTGCTTTCGCAACGAGTTTTTGTGTTTAGAATTTAATTGTTTGTATTAAATTAAATAAATACAATTTGGGTTCCATCTACATCGGCTTGATTGTAAAAATCTCCGATGGTCAATACACCATCAATATCATCAATCAAATCTTTTTCTTCTAAATGAAACATATCTACCGCCAATTTACAAGCGTACAAACCACAACCCGAATCAGACAAAATTTCTAAAAACTCGCCAACTGGTGGCATATCCAATTTTTCCATTTCTTTTAGCATCATTTTAGTTGCCAAGGCTTCCATTCCTGGTAATCCGCCTAAAAGCGTAGGCATGTGCATTGCAGGATTCCCGACAGTTGGTTGTTTTAAATGCGCTAATTTCTTTTTCTGAATAGCTTCTAATCCGAAGAACGTGAAAAAGATATCTGCATCAATTCCTTCCATTCTTGCTCCGTTTGCCATAATAAAAGCTGCATACACACTATCGATTGTAGCTTTAGACAAAATGAACAACATTTTTTTAACTTTTGTTTTTCCCATGATTTCTATTATTTAAATACAACTTTTTGGTTTCGGAATTCCTGCAATTTTGGTCGATTTTTTCAAAGGTCCTCCAGGAAATAAGTTGTAAAATTCTTTGATACTTATTACACCACTTTTTTTAATTCCTCTAATTGATAACGCTTCTTCTTTTTGGTATTTGTCTTGAAGATAGGTTAAAACTTCCCAATGTCTATCGGTCATTTCTATTTCTTCTTCTTTGGCAATTTCTAAGGCTACGTCTTTTGTCCATTGAGAAAAATCTGTTAAATAACCTTCGTCGTTTCTTTTAATATTTTCCATTTTACTTATTTTTTATAATGAATATTTAGATTGATTTTATTTTGCTTCTTTTTCAAATTCTTTTCCAGATTCGGTCATTGTTGCAGACACAAACGGAATGTGAATTCCTTTGATTAACATGTTCCAATAAATCCATCGGAATGCCATTTTACCCATGTGATTCATTCTACTTTCTTTTAATAAACTTAGCGGACCAACACCTGGAAATGGGAATGTTCCTTTTACGGGTTCGTGCGTGTAATTAAAATCTATTAACAAGGCTTTTCCTCCTCCTGTTTCTATAAAACAGTTGGCATGACCATCAAATTCTTCTTTAAGTTCTCTACCATCAATATATCTAAGAATATTTTCGGTTAAAATTTCTGCTTCAAAATGCGCTACAGAACCTGCTTTAGAAGCTGGTAAATTGGTAGCATCTCCAATAGCAAAAATATTTTCGTTTGCTTTGGTTTGTAGAGTTGCTTTATGCGTTGGTACAAAGTTTAAATCATCACCTAAACCAGAGCGTTCTATTACTTTATCGCCCATATTGGTTGGTACGGTTACTAAAATATCATATTCAACTTCTTGTCCGCCATAATCTATAATTTTATCATTTTTATAATCTACAGCTTCAATATTAAAGTCGGTTACTTCTTTAATTCCTTTTTCTTCTAATAAATAATGTAGTGCAGCAGTTGCTTTGGGTTTGGTAAAAGCACCATCTAAAGGAGTTACAAAAGTAATATCTACTTTGTCTCTCATCCCTTTATTTTTAAAGTATGAATCTGCTAAGAAAGCAAATTCTAAAGGAGCTACAGGGCATTTAATAGGCATTTCAGAAATATGAACTGCTAATTTCCCTCCTTTCCAAGTTCTAAATTTATCTCTTAATGCTTTAGATCCTTCGTAGGTGTAAAAATCAAAAACATTTTTGTGCCATTTAGGACCTTTCATCCCTTCTATTTCTTCAGGAGCTATTTTTGTTCCAGTAGCAACAATTAAAATATCATAGCCTAAAACATCGCCATTTGATAATTCAACTTTGTTTTTATCTGCATTAATTTTTTCAATTTTTTCTTGCAGATAGCGCACTCCTTTTGGGATAAATTTTTTCCCTTTCTTTTTTACTTGACTTGTTTTATAAATATCAAAAGGCAAAAATAAAAAACCAGGTTGGTAATAATGCGTTTTGTATTGATCTATAATGGTTATTTCCCATTCGTCTTTTGACAGTTTAGATACTAAATGATTTGCCATCATTGTGCCAGAAGTACCTGCACCTAATATTACTAAATTTTTCATCGGTATTTTGTATTAAATTCTATACAAATTTAGGGATGATATTTAGCTAAAAAGCTGACAAAAATCATAGATTTTAAACTATTATTTACATATTCTAAAACCTATATAAACAATTGTTTATCAATATCTCATGATAAAAATCATATTTAAAAAAAAGATGGATACTAAAAAAGAAAAACTTACACTAACAATATTTTTTTTATCAATTCTTCGCCTATTTCTTCATTAAGCATACGGATGATTTTTTCTTTGCCGTAACTTATTTTCTTTTGCTTTCTTTACTTATTTTCTTTTGCTTTCTTTACTTATTTTCTT
>CAMZMA010000166.1 GCA_947311815.1 uncultured Flavobacteriaceae bacterium | reverse complement strand
TATAATTATCAAAAAATGAAATTTTTCCATTAATCTTATTTTTCGCATAATAGTTAACACCTTTATATCTAAATGAAATCCCTTTGTTTCTTAATTCACTTACTATGAGGTTTAAAAATTCTGTTGGATTTTTGATTATAACAAAATGAGTTCCAAATTCCTTTACCCTTTGGTCAATTTTAAAATTCAAATTATATAATTCAGGTGTTTTTAATGAATATAATGAGTATATATTTCCTTTAATTTCTGTCAAATATTCTCTTAAATGAAGTTTAGTAGGTTTAGTTTTGATTTCCTTTTCTGTATTTGGAATTTTTAATGTTAAAGTTAAATTATCGTATTCGTGATAGTTTTTTATATTTGTTGTTCCTTCATATTTATCTCCTCGTTCTTTTTCTCTTTCTAATTTTTGAAAATAATCAATTGTATTAAAATATATTGTTCCATTATTTAATAGATCAAGCATATTTTTTTCACTCCCAAATTTCAGGAAAAATAGTACATTATTATCATTATTTTCGGTTTTTTTCATATGGTGTAGAACGTTCCGAAAATAAGGAATCGTTTTAATGTTCTTTATTTTTAGTTCGCTAAAGTTAGCGAAAATAAATGACAAAGTCAAATAATCCGTTGTAAAAATGTTCATTTAAAGCATTTTATTGATGCGGTTTCTAAACTGATTACCAAAGAGAATTAAGCTGTTTTGGTTGATTTAGAAAACGGAAAATATCATAATTATTACAAAGTACGATATAATTTATTGCAATTTCTCAATCTTAAAAACCGAAGCAACAGATAGTTTTTTTAACTGGAATTTCTTCGATACTATTTTACAACAAAAAGAAGGATATTCTGCCTATGTTTTTGAAGATATTGCTGAAAAATTCTTAGCAACACATCCGAAAGAAAAACAATTGTTTGAAGAAAAATTAACGAAAGATTCTGTTTTTGCAAACAATCTAAGAGCGCAACTTTATTACATTTACAAACAAACACCCCTTTTTGAAAAGGCTTTTATGAGATTGCCCGTTTTTAAAGTGAAGTAACTTTTGTTTCATGTTAAAAAAAGTTAAAATCTGTATCGCCTAAAAAAAAGCTGTATCTTTAAGCATTAAATTTTTAGATGTGAAATATACTTTATCAATTAACGGAAAAAACCATACTGTAGATGCGCCCGAAGAAATGCCACTTTTGTGGGCAATTAGAGATTTAGCAGGATTAACAGGTACAAAATATGGCTGCGGTATTGCACAATGTGGTGCTTGCTCTGTACTTATTGATGGTAGATTGGTAAAATCGTGTAGTTTTTCGGTTTCTGACGCCATTAACAAAGAAATTTTTACCATAGAAGGTTCTTCAGAAACTTTAGAGTTTTTACGACAAACATGGAATGATGGCAACGTGCCACAATGCGGATATTGTCAGTCAGGGCAGTTAATTGCAGCTACCAAATTGTTAGATGCTGTAGAAAAACCTACGGATAAAGATATTGATGATGCTATGAGCGGAAATATTTGCCGATGCGGTACTTATACACGCATTAGAAAAGCAATACACAAAGCAGTTGCACTTAAAAACAATGCGATATGAGTTCGAAAAACACAGTAAGTCGTAGAAATTTTGTAAAGATTTTTGGTCTCGCTTCTAGCGGATTGATTTTAGGCTGTAATTTCTCTGGGAAAACACCAAAAATTGTAAGAATTGATGACGGAATTTCATTTGCACCCAATCTTTTTGTGCAACTAAAAAAAGACGGAAAATTGATTTTAATTTCCTCTCGTTCTGAAATGGGACAAGGGGTAAAAACATCGTTAGCATCGGCAATTGCCGATGAAATGGAAGCAGATTGGAATTTCGTTTCGGTACAACATGCTACGGGTAATGCTGCTTTTGGCAATCAAAATACAGATGGATCTAGAAGTGTACGAACCATTTTGACACCCATGCGAAAAATGGGAGCGATGGCAAAAATGATGTTAATTTCGGCAGCTGCAAAAAAATGGAATGTTGCAGAAAAGGAATGTGTTGCCGAAAATCATTACATCATCAATACAAAAACAAAAGAGAAAATTTTCTTTGGCGATTTAGTTGAGGAAGCTAAAAAAGTATCGATTCCTTCGGATAAAAATATTCAACTAAAAGATAAAAAAGACTTTAAATACATCGGTAAAAATTTAAAAAGCGTCGATTTGCACGATTTTACACATGGTACTGCCATTTACGGAATTGACGCTCGATTACCAAATATGAAATTTGCAGCCATTGCTCGCTGTCCGTCGCCTTTTGGTACGGTAACATCGTTTGATAAAACTGAGGCATTAAAAATTACGGGGGTTATAGATGTTGTAGCGTTAGATCGTGTAAAAAGAGCTTTCGGAATGTTGGGTGGTGTTGCGGTAATTGCTACCAATACTTGGGCAGCTTTTCAAGGAAAAAACAACTTAGAAATTACTTGGAATTTAGGTGATAACGGAAATTATGATTCTAAAAAATACAAGCAACTTATAACCGATAGAGTTCATAAAAAAGGGAAAATAGTTCCTGGTGGAAAAGGAAATATCAACAAGGCTTTTAAAAATGCCGATAAAACGGTAGAAGCTACTTATTATGTGCCGCATTTAGTGCACGCACCCATGGAAGTACCAAATGCTTTGGCGTGGGTTCATGATGGGAAATGCGAAGTATGGACATCTACCCAAACGCCACAAAGAGCAAGAGAAGAAGCTGCTAATTATTTAGGAATTGATAAAGAAAATGTAACCATTAATGTGACGCTTTTAGGTGGTGGATTTGGACGTAAAGCGAAACCAGATTACGTGGTAGAAGCCGTTGCTTTATCAAAAAAAATGAATGCTCCTGTGCAAGTAGTTTGGAGTAGAGAAGATGAAATGCAACATGCATATTATCATACGGTAAGCGCACAATATATAAAAGGGAGTTTAGATGATAAAGGCAAAGTAACAGGTTGGTTGCATCGTACGGCTTTTCCATCAATTACATCTACATTTAAACCCTTGTCAGATTACGGAGCAGGCTTTGAGTTTGCTCAAGGATTTAACAATCATCCGTTTCAAATACCCAATATACACTTAGAAAATGCGAAAGCAGAAGCCTATGTTCGCATTGGTTGGTTGCGTTCGGTAGCGCATATTTATCACAGTTTTGGTATCAATTCTTTTGTAGATGAATTGGCTGCCAAAGCAAATAAAGATCCGTTACTTTTTAATTTAGAATTGATAGGAAATAATCGAATAAGACAAGGACGTTCTAAATATCCGCTGAATACAAAACGATTAAAAAATGTATTGAATATTGCTGTAAAAATGGCAGATTGGGGCAAAAAACTCCCTGATGGTCACGGAATCGGTTTAACAGTGCATTATAGTTTTTATTCTTATGTAGCGAGTGTTGTAGAGGTTTCTGTAATAAATGATAAAGTAAAAGTACACAACATTTATACAGCAATAGATTGTGGTTTGGTACTTAATAAAGACAACGTGATAAATCAAATGGAAGGGGCTGCTTTATTTGGAATGAGTTTGACTTTTTATGGAGAAATTACCGCCAAAAACGGAGCGATTGTACAAAGTAATTTTCATGATTATCAAATGACGCGAATGAAGGATGCGCCAACAATTGAAGTTACCGTAGTAGATAGCGATGAACCTGCAACAGGTGTAGGAGAACCTGGTGTGCCACCAATTGCTCCTGCCATTTGTAATGCTATTTTTAATGCTACTGGCAAACGAATTAGAGAGCTACCACTTAAAAATATTGGATTGGTGTAGTGTAGGTTTTACTTTATGTATTGATTAAATTGTTTTTTATCTTGCTAATGGATAACTATTTACAAGCACTGATGCAGAAATATGAAGGGTTTTTTCTAATTTCCGTATCATTTCAACAGTCAATTTTTTCTTTTTATTTAAAATTTCGGAAACACTGCTTTTTTGACCAATTATACCCACCAAATCCTTTTGTTTTAGATTCATTTCTTCCATTCGGATTTTAATTGCTTTAATTGGGTCTGGTGCTTCTATTGGATAATACTTGTTTTCATAATTATCAATTAACATTGATAAAATTTCCGCTTCATCTCCTTCTTTAGAATTTGGTTTTGCATCAAAAATTAACTCAAGTCTTTTAAGTGATTTTTCGTAATCCTTTTCTGTTTTTATAGGTTTAATTTCCATAATTATGTTTTAAATTGTGTCAGCGTTTATTTTATCATATTCGGCGTGTGTTCCAATAAATCTGATAAAAGCCCATTGCCTAACGTAGTTAAATTTAACGATAAGTCTGTAAGAATTTCTTTTAATATTAAATACAATTCGGTTATCTTTTAAAATACTTGCATGAACATAAGTCCTTTTTATATCATTAGGTGAACTCCAATTTGAGTTTTTAGCAGTTTCATACCAAGTTTTTAGATATTGTTCTGAGTCAGTATGATTTATCCAAAATTCTCGTAAAGTTCTTTTCGATATTATCCGCTTCATGTTTTTGAATCTAATACAAAGATAGCGATTTAGTTCTTGAAACACGAACTTTTTTCTTGATTTTTTGTGTCGTACAAATATTTATCAAAGGTAAAAGGTTGAGTTTACCTTAGCATTAATCATTTACAACAGCAACCGTATTTACCGCAAAAACACCTGCAGTTTCTGTACGTAATCTACTTTCTCCTAAAGAAATGGGGCTGAAGTTTTTTGCCAAAGATTGGGTAATTTCATCCAAAGAAAAATCGCCTTCAGGACCAATTAAAATTGTGATTTTTGTAGCGTTTTTCACCACTGTTTTAAGTGTTTTTTTATCAGTTTCTTCACAATGTGCAATACAAAGAGTTCCTTCAAAATTTTGTTGTATAAATTGATTGAACTTTACAGGTTCGTTTAGTTTTGGTAGTGTAAATTTTAACGATTGTTTCATGGCAGATTGCACAATTTTTTGCATTCTATCGGTTTTTAACACCTTTCTTTCAGAATTTTGACAAATAATAGGCGTAATTTCATCAATGCCAATTTCGGTGGCTTTTTCTAAAAACCACTCAAACCTATCATTGTTTTTGGTGGGTGCAATGGCAATGTGTAAATAATAATTCCAATGTTTTTGTTTGTCTGCTGTATTTGTAATGGTTGTGATACATTTTTTGTCGTTTGCCACTAAAATTTCACAGGTAAAAAGAATTCCTTTTCCGTTGGTAATATGTAAAACGTCACCTTCGTTTTTACGCAAAACACGCACAATATGTCTGCTTTCGGTTTTGTCGAATGTAATTTCTGTATCGTTTTTAGAGATGTCTTTGTTGTAAAAAAGTTGCATTAGAGCGTTTGTTTAAAAGTGCATCGTTTTTTATGAGTAATCGGATTAAAATCTTCCCAAATTTTTCTAATCGCATCATTATCTGCTAATTCTGGAGTTCTAATACAATTTTCTATTCCTTTTGCCGCAAAAGTTTTGGTATATTGATCAAAAATAATAGCATGTACACCTTTGTTTTGATAATTTGGATGCACGCCAATTAAGTAAAAAGTAACATCTTTTGCGTGTTTACGAGCGTTGAGTAAGTAGAACAATCCGAAGGGAAATAATTTTCCTTTGGCTTTTTGTAAGGCTTTAGAAAAAGAAGGCATTACAATAGCAAAAGCTACGAGTTTGTTGTTTTTATCGACCACAAATTTTATAAATTCTGGGTTGATAAAAGAAATGTATTTTTTCTTAAAATGGGCAACTTGCTCATCAGAAATAGGGACAAATGTAGATAGTTTTGAATAGGCAGCACTAAAGAGTTGAAACATTTCATCTATATACGGTAAAATATCGTTGGTTTTTGTGAAATCTAAGGCTTGTAAACCGTTTCTTTTTTTAATAATGTTGCTAATTCTGGCATAATAAGTACCATCAACATTGTTGAATTTAAATTTATTTTCTAAATATTCTTTTTCTTTTGTAAAGCCCAATTGCTCTAAATGATTTTTATAATACGGATGATTGTACCAAGTAATCATCGTGCCAATATGGTTAAAACCATCGGTTAAAATACCTGTTTTGTCTAAATTGGTAAATCCTACAGGACCTTCTATAAATTCTAAATGATGTTGAGTGCCAATTTCTTTTACTTTGTTGATGAGTGTTTTGGTAACTTCAACGTCGTCAATCACATCAAACCAGCCAAATCGCATTTTTTTTATCCCTTGATTTTCAACCTCAAAATTATTGATGATTGCCGCAATTCTTCCTACAATTTTATTGTTTCTGTAGGCAACAAAAAAGCGAGCATCAGCAGTTTTAAAAACAGGGTTTTTAGTTTTGTCAAAGTTGTCTAACTCGTCTTTAATAATAGGTGGTACCCAGTATTTATTGTTTTTGTAAAGTGAAAAAGGAAATGTTACAAATTGTTTCATTTCCTTTTTCGTAGTCATTTCTTTGAGTGTAATCATAACGCAAATGTAAGAATTCTATTTGTTATCTTTTTTATCCTTATTTTTAGATTTTTTTCTTTTCTTGTTCTTTTTTTTACGTTTCTTTTTAGTTCGGGTAATGGGCTTTTTACGAACTCTTTTTGGGCGGGTTCTTTTATTTTGGTTAGTCCCTTTTTTGTTTTTTGTAACCTTGTTCTTCTTTTTAAAGAGACGGGTTGTTTTGTTAAATAACCTGCCGAAAAAACCTTTTTTCAAGTTTTTTTGGCTTTTAATTTCATTGCCATAATCATCAAAATATTTGATATCAGATTGGTGTCTGTCAAATCGATACGAAACACCAACACTAGCGTAATTACCTGTTGTATTTCCTTCGGCAAGGTGTCTAACAGAGGTGTTTATTTGAAGATTTGGGCTAAATAAATACGCCAAACCTGTTCCGAAATTTAAGTTGTTTTGATACTTATTATAGAAGCCTTGAGTTTCAAAGAAATACGAAAATCTGTCCGTATAATTATAGGTACTACTTACAATAAAAGAAAATTCTGGGGCTTCACTACCAATTTTGTCATAAAAGAAATTGGTGATAATGTTAAAATAATTAGACAAGTTATTTTGAAGTAAAACTCCTATTTTAGGAGTAATTGCGCCTGTTTTGTGTACAGCGTTTACTACATCGGTATTGATGCCTAAATAAATTGCCACAGAAGGGATAAGACGTTTTTTATCAAATGCAAATCGGCGTTTCCAGCTTCTTATTTCTTTAGATTTATCTTCGTATTCTTGTTCAAATAGTAAATACTTTCCGCCAATTAATAAATTACTAACTCCGTACGCATTATAACTCGAAGTAAAAATATTTTTAAAAGCAACGTTGTCTTTTTGATAGGTTACTTGTGTGTTTAACTCTAGTTTGTCAAGAAAAAAACTAGTTCTAAAAAACAAATTAAATCCCTGAGATTTTGGGATAGAAAAAGTAGGTTTTATACTTGCGCTTCTGTAAAAAAAAGTAGTTTCTAATTGATAAACGCCTCTACTAACACTATACGGACTTTCAGAAAAACCAGGTCTGTTAGAGTTTATAACATCAGTATATTGTGCGCTTACAGATAAAATACTAATAAAATAAAAAAATAGTTTTAGGCTTGTTTTCATCGATTTTTAAGGCTATTAAAAGACGTTTTATTATTTATGACACTTTACACAAACATACTGTAAAAAACTCAATCAACAAATTATATCAATTTAATTTCAAAATGTGTTTTATTCAAAAGATGCTATGCGATAGATATTTAAAAGGCTAGATTGAACGTAGTGAAATATAGCGTATTTTGACTACTAATGGCATTAGAAAAAACTTTTATAGTTTGTTAACGTTAAAATTGTTGCATAATTGTTATTTTTGAGTAATTTTTAAAATCAATTATTGATGCTAATACAAGAAGCAGGCCCAATGAATTTATTAAGAACTTTAGCCATATTATTCCTTATTTATTACGGATTTAAAATTTTAGCCAGATTATTTGCGCCATTATTAATGAAAAAAATGATGGATAAGATGCAACAAAAAGCAAATCAATTTAACAATCAGCAAGCGCAACCAGATGTAAGAGAAGGCGAAACGATTATTGATAAAAAGCCGCAAAAAAATAAACAAAGCAACGATAATGTTGGAGAATATGTAGATTATGAAGAGGTAGATTAGATGAATTTTAAGAAAATAATTCCGTTTTTTAGTGCATTTGTAATTTTTGTAATTGCATCGTTACTGTATTTTTCGCCCGTGTTAAGTGGCAAACAGATTAAACAAAGTGATATTACCCAATTTATGGGAATGTCTAAAGAAATTGTTGATTTTAGAGAAGAACATGGAGTAGAACCATATTGGACAGGGGCCGCTTTTAGTGGCATGCCTGCATTTCAATTAAGCACCTATTACCCGAATGATTTTGTAAAATATGTAGATGATGCATTTCGCTTTTTACCAAGACCCGCAGATTATTTATTTCTCTACTTCGTAGGATTTTTTCTCTTACTTATTGCCTTAAAAACAGATTGGAAACTCGCTGTTTTAGGTGCGTTATCCTTCGGGTTTTCTACCTATCTCATTATTATTTTCGGAGCAGGACATAACGCAAAAGCACATGCAATAGCGTATATGCCTTTTGTTTTGGCAGGTGTTTTATGGATTTATCAGCAAAAATATCTCCTAGGTTTTGTAGTAACAAGTATTGCAATGGCGTTAGAAATTTACACCAATCATCCGCAAATGACCTATTATTTAGGATTTAGCATCCTTATTTTAGGAATTGTTGAGTTGATGACTGCCATCAAAGAAAAAAAATTGCTTACATTTATAAAACAAGCAAGTATTATTGTGTTTGCAATGGTGTTAGGAATTGCCGTAAACTCTACACGTTTATTGGCAATGAAACAATATGCCGACCAAAGTACTCGAGGTAAATCGGCATTAACCATCAATCCTGATGGAAGTAAAAAACAAGTCACCGAAGGTTTAGACAAAGAATATATTACACAGTTTAGTTACGGAATTGCAGAAACATTCAATCTTTTTATCCCAAGATTTATGGGAGGCGGAACGGTTGAATCTTTGGGAGAAAATTCTAACTTTTATGAAACAATTAAAGAAAAAGTAGGAGCTGCAGAAGCCAAAGCCTATTCGAAACAAGTACTTACGTATTGGGGAAATCAGCCTATTGTAGAAGCACCAGCATATATTGGTGCGGTTATTTTCTTTCTTTTTTTCTTGGGGGTTTTCTTGATAAAAGGTCGTTTAAAAAACTGGTTGGTAGCCACCACAATATTTGTGATTTTATTAAGTTGGGGTAAAAATTTAGCAGGATTGACCAACTTTTTTATTGATTATGTACCGCTTTATAATAAATTTAGAGCTGTTTCATCTATCCAAGTAATTGCAGAATTATCGATTCCTTTATTGGGTTTTTTGGCATTACGAGATTTCTTTTTGCCCAAGGTTTCATCCGAAGAAAAAGAAGAAGCACTTAAAAAAGCACTGTATGTTTTAGGAGGAATTACGTTGTTTTTTGGACTGTTCGGAACAAGTTTTTTTACCTTTGAAGGTTTGCGAGATGCGCAATACCAATAATTAGCAGGTTTGGTTGATGC
>CAMZMA010000165.1 GCA_947311815.1 uncultured Flavobacteriaceae bacterium | reverse complement strand
ATTTGTAGAAACATCAATATCTATTGATGAAGTTTGCAACACATCAGCAACAATACCAAAAAAGAGGAGCTGTATTTTCATTGGATAAAAATACTAATTTTTAGAAATTAATTTCAAATTTAATTTTAATACCATTATTAGAAACCCCGTTGTAGTAAGATTGTACATAATCTATCCTAAGAAAACGCCATTTATTATAACCAACGTTGTTTAAGCCCACAGAATATTCTGTATAGGGTTTTCTGTCTCCAGTAAATAAGGCTTTCGCTCCTGTTACCAAATGGAAGTTTAACAAACGAATTAACGGAAGTTTATTTAATAAAAATCCCTCAAAATCATATTCGGTGTGTATTTCTGTAAATTTATCATTGGTGCTAAATGCGTAATAATCTAACAATCCGAATTTGTTTATTTCTCCTGTAGAAACAGTTTCGTAAATTTGGTTTCCATTAAAGTGGGCATAATCCATAAAAGCAATGTTTTTCTTTTGTAAAAAAGCGCCTCCTTTTAAGGTGTATTTAAAGCGTCCAAAACGTTTTAAATCGATGTATTGACGCAATCGAAGAGTAAATAAATCAGAATTTAATTGCGAATTACTCGCTCCAAACGACTTTCTGTAATTTACAAAAACCGTTGGATATTTATTATTGGTGATGTTAAATTTGCTATTCGGATACATTAAATATTTTTGATTAAAAACAATTCTTGCTCCTATATTGGCGGTAAAAATAGTGTGTTGCGCAAAAGGTGCGGTAAAATCTGTTCCGTCTAACGGATTGTTAGAACTATACGCACTATTCTTCTTTTTAAAACTGTAATTTGTGGTGTTAAATAACGGTTTTCTATTGGCGTATTCTAATGAGGTGTTTAATTGAATACCGTTTTTTATTTCTTTAGAAAACAGTGTTTTTACAAAAAATTTCTCATAGATTTTAATATAATTTTCTTTGTAAAAAAGTGCGTACATATTATTATCTCCTTTCTTAATGATTTTATTGTTGTTAAATTCTGGCGTTGATACACCTACAAAAAAAGTAAGCTTTGGTCTAGAAATATTATTCCATTTTTTTACAAAATAAAAACTAGGTCGAAGCCTTTTATCAGAAAAACCATAGTTTATATTCGTACCAATATTCCACCATTTTCCTTTTTTATTAACTCTTTCAAAATAATGAAAATTAATAGTTGAGTTAAAACCTTGTACAGGATTAAAACTAAGCTCTTTTAAAGGACCTGAATAACGAAACGAGTGCTTTTTGTGCGAATTCCGATACGTATATCCTAAAATAGGTGATAAAATTTTAAATCGATTTCTTTTCGCATCTACCGAATCTAAATATTTTTTTGATGTGTGCACCGTTTTAATACTGTCTTTTACAGTATAATCTTTAACCTCTTCGGTAGTTAAAGGCACAGGGCGCAATTTATTCCAATACACACTGTCTTTTTTTGTGGCATTTTTATCAAAAGATAAAATTTGGTTGGTAAACGTAGTGTCATCATAAATAGGATGAAAATCATAGTTTGCATATGCTGCCGAAAAACGCCCACTCATTTTTAATCCAAAGATATTTACTTTAAACGAAATATTTTGAGTAATAAGCACCCAAGCATTAATATCTTCAGCATAATTATAGGTTTGTTTTAGCCCTAAAACATCTACAACAGGTATGTTTGCTTGCGCTCCTGTAACGGTAACATCTGCACCATAAATTGCCCAATCATCTTCTACTATATAGATAAATCCGTTAAAAACAGGATCATTTTTTCGCTTAGGAATCAGTTGTATTTTATTGATGAGTTTTCCGCTTTTTTCATAAAAAGACCCGACTAATTTATATCTATAATACCTAAAAGCAGCGTTAGAAATCGGGGAAATTAATTTATTTCCAAAAGGCACAATGTTTTTATAAAAATTAAGATTTACATCTTGCGCTCTATTAAAACTGATGCCATTATCTTGTCCGCTAACTTTTGAAGCAATAATTTTTTCTTTAAATAATGTTGGTTTTTTCTGATAGGTAATTTTAGACATGGTTTCCGATAAATAGATAATACCGCTTCTGGTAGAATCTAAACCACCACCTAATTCTCCTAGTTCTTGTCCTAATATTTTTTTAGGAGCATTTTTTACCTTAAATAATCCTCTAGAATAAAAATTGGCAGTATAATTCCCCCATTTATTGGTGTTTGTATTTTTAGCAGCAATTGTTTTTTTGATGATGATATTTGCAGGATTTTCTTTGGATGATATAACCACTTCATCTAAAGAAATATTTTCTTCTTGTAAAATTACATCTAAAGCAAAAGGAAAATTATGAATGTTTATGGTTTTCTTTATGGTTTTGTATCCTAAAAACTGAAAAACGACTATGTATTTTCCTTTTTTATGAATGTTTAAAACGTAATTTCCATTATTGTTAGAGGTTGTGCCTGTAACGGTTTTATTTAAAAAAACGGCAACCGAAGCAATAGGATTCCCTTTTACATCGGTAATTTTTCCTTTAATTTGAGCATTTGTTATTGTTGAGATAAAGAAAATAAATAGGAGTAATAACTTTTTCATACATTGTTTTTTAGTTGATATGACAAACATACACTACTAATGATGGTCTAACCCCCAATAAATCGGACTAATTTCATTTTAATAACACAAACATACAAAATTATTCAGATATTTGCATTGCAAGAAACAACCGACGGCGATTTT
>CAMZMA010000164.1 GCA_947311815.1 uncultured Flavobacteriaceae bacterium | reverse complement strand
TTGATTGGTTAATTACGCCTCAAAAAATTGCCGTAAGAGCTTATACAATGACTACTTTGTATTTATTTGGATTGCAAAAAAAGTGGATTCATCCAGAGTTAGAACATATTATTTCTAGCAAAATTATACACGAAAGCAAAGGATGTAAAGCACGTGGAAATCATATTTTAAATTTACTACGAAAAAATTAAAGGTGTAGTAATTTTTGATGAATCTCTATCACTTTTTTACGAGTAGTTTCTATATCTAAATTATCGATAACATAATTAGATTGCAGTATTTTTTTTTCTTCTTTCCATTGATTTTGAATGCGCTGTAAAACGGCTTCTTTATTCGTTTTATCTCTTTTCATAACTCTATCTATTCTTTTATTTAAAGGCGCAGTAACTGTAATAACAACATCGCAAAAAGCGTCACTTTTATTTTCGAAAAGGATGGCGTTTTCATACAAAATATACTCTTTACTTTTATGAATATTTATGAAATTTTTAAAATGTTTCGCCACTTCTGGATGCACAATAGCATTTAAAATAGCTAACTTATCCTTATCATTAAAAACAATATTTGCTATAAAAGACCTGTTTAATTGATTGTTTAAATATGATTGTTTTCCAAAATTTTTGATGAGTTGAGATTTTATAACATCCGAAGAATTCATTAGTTTTTTCGCTTCAACATCCGCAAGATAAATAGCAATATTTTTAAATTCTTTAAAAAAAGAAACGACTGTAGTTTTACCACTTCCTATACCGCCTGTTATGCCAACTATCATTTAATTTTGAATTAAAAAATCTATTTTATTAGGAATTATTTTTACTCTTTTTACCAAATTAGGTTTACTTACTAGTTTTGCTTCTAGATAATTTAAATGATTCTTTTTTGATTGCTTATAATCACATTCAACAGAAAAAGCTTCTTTATGTATTCTGTTAAAATCTTTTAAACTTACCTTGAAAACTATTTTCACATTCTTAGGAAAAGTGTTTATTTTAATGGTGTTAGGTACATTAACTATGCTAAAAGGAACATCAAAACTACCTTCTGTAAATTTTTCTACTTTGGCTGTAAGTACTACTTTTTTTATAGTTGTTCTTATATTAAACTCTTCTTTTGGAATGATTAAAGACAAACTTTCTGAAATATTCTCGGAAACATTTTTAAAAATTTTCTTTTGCAAATACACCTTTGTAATGGTATCAATAATTGCAGTTGGTCCTGTAATGGTCACCGAATCTGGTTGTATAGAAACCTTTTCAATCAAATCATAACCTGCTTTAAACTGCATTGAATAATTAGGTTGAATAGCTACTTTTTTTGAGGCTAAATAGCCTAATTGTAAAATAATATTCTCATTATTAAAATGTACAATTTGTAATCCGTTTGGTAATTGATTTTGAATGGTGTTTTGCTGATTTTTTAATGATAAAATATATTTATTACCGCTACTTTTTACAATTTTACTTGCATCAACATCAATCTTTCTTTGTGATAGTTTTGAGGTAAACAACTTAAAACCTGTTCCTTTTATTAAAATAGTTACTTCTTTAATAGGATCTTTTTGCAATAATTTATCTTGTGGCAGTTTACTGTAGCTAATTAAAAAAGTTTGTGTAGTTGTATATTGTTTTGATAATTTAATTAATAACCAAAAAAATATGGCGGTAATTAAAAACCAAACAAATGTTTTAGAGATGCGAGTTGTTTTATTTTTCAAGGATATTTATTTGTTTGCAATTTACGGAAAACCTATAAAACAAAAAAGTGAGCAAAATTGCTCACTTTTCTGCTATCTGTTTTAATTATAGATTATTTTTTAATGGCACTTGTTATGTATTTTTTGCTCAATTCCATTGAAATAGCAGAACGTTCAAATTTAATTTTTCCTGCGCCAGTTTCGATAACAACAGTATTATCCGTATCGTTTAAATCAACAATCTTACCATGAATACCACTAGTAGTAACCACTTTTGATCCTTTTTTAATTTCAGCTCTAAACGCTTTTTCTTTTTTTTGACGCGTCATTTGCGGACGAATCATAAAAAAATACACGACAACAATCATCGCTAAAAAAGGTAGCATACTTGCGATTCCGCCACCAGAAGTTTGTAAAAATATATTCATTTTATTTTTTAATTGGATTAGTTTTTTTCTTAGGAGTCACAAACCCTTTAATTCTAACAGTTTCTCTACCTTTACTGGTATTGGTTGTTAACGTAATAGATTTAGAGATATTATTTCTTTTTCCTCGAGAATTAAATTTCACTTGAATATCTCCTGTTTCTCCTGGTTTAATTGCTTCTTTAGGCCATTTAGGTATGGTACATCCGCAAGATGTTTTTGCATTTGTAATTACTAAATCTGTTTTTCCTGTATTTGTAATTACAAAAGTAGTTTCGATAACATCTCCTTCATTTATCGTTCCAAAATCATATACAGTTTTATCAAAGGAAGCAGAAGCTGATCCTTTTTTAATTTCGATGTCTCTTTTTGATGCTTTTGCTACATTTTCTTTTTTAATTTTTGACGCCGCGTTTGTATTACCACAAGAAACTACCAAGGTAGAAAGGGCAATAATTCCAAAAAATAGTGTTATTTTTTTCATTTTATAAAATTTTTAATAAATATAGTGTGTAAAAATACTAATTATAACAACCCTCTCCCAATTTTTACCATTTTTTTTGATGCTAAATACTCTTTAGAGAGCTTATCTATGACGCCGTTTACAAAATAACCACTTTTATTTGTCGAATAATCTTTCGCTAATTCGATATATTCATTAATGGTTACTTTCGCAGGGATAGAAGGGAAATGCAAAAACTCTGTAATTGCCATTTTAATTAAAATCATATCAATATCTGCAATTCTATCTGCTTCCCAATTGGGTGTTTTTTCTTTAATATCATCATTATAAGTATGTTGATGTAACATGATTTTTTTAAACAATTTAGACACAAACTGCTCATCATCTTCATCTTTATACAAGTTTCCTAATTGAAACGTTTTATTTGCTTTTTGCTTGTTAAAGCTTTTTAAAACCCACGTATTTACAAATGGCAAATCATCTACCCAAGAAATCATAGTGTCTTCAAAAAAGTCGGCTAATTTTTCATTTGGGGCAATAATTTCTTTAAAAAATTGAATCACAAAATCTTTGTCTTTATGAAATGAATCTTCATCAGAACTCATATATGCAGTGTATATTGAGCTTTTTAATAAATCATTTAAAATAATATTTACATATTCATCATTTAATTGCCAATGATCTACTTTATTCACTTCTACATAGCCTTCTAAAGAAATACTATCAGAAATAGCTTTAATTAATCTATTATTTACAAATTTTGTATTGGGATGTAAATCTTCTTTGGTAGCAAGATGTTTTTTCTTAGAAATTTCCATCTTTTTTGAGGCAAGTTTTTGTACTTCAACTAGTAATTGCAGATTTAAAACGTATAAATCGAACATTTTTTGAATACTAAATTTCAAAAATTTTTCTTCTTTTACTAAATCGTCATTATGAGATTTTAGCATTGCATAAACCGATTGCATTACCTTAACTCTAATATGTCTTCTGTTAATCATCTTTAAAGAACTTGTTTAAAAAAAAGCACGTTAGTTTTTTCTAACGTGCTGCAAAAATAGTTTTATTTATTCTTTTTTAAAGTATTTCTATTGTTCTTTTTTACGAGCATCAATTCTTGCTTGAGCAATATTGTAAGCGGCTCTATAAGTAGTACAATTTTCTTTTTCTGATTGATTAAAAATCTCTAAGGTTGTGTGATAAATGTTTTCGGTTTTTGTTTTAATTTCATCTTTTCCATAACCTTCTAACTCTGCATAAACATTGATAATTCCTCCTGCATTTATTAAAAAATCGGGGGCATACGCAATGCCTCTTTCTTTTAATATTTTACCATGCTTCACTTCGTCTGCTAATTGATTGTTTGCTGCACCTGCAATTACTTTTGCTTGTAATTGTTGTAAGGTAACATCATTTAAGATTGCTCCCATCGCACAAGGTGCATAAATATCGATATCTAAACCGTAAATATCGTTTCCTAAAACCACATTTGCATTGTATTTTTTACTCAATTCTTCTAATCGAGTTTCGTTAATGTCATTAATAATTACCTGTGCTCCTTCTTCGGTTACGTGTTTTAACAAGGTTTCTCCTACATGTCCTACTCCTTGAATTAATATTTTTTTTCCTGCTAATTTTTCTGTACCAAATTTATATTTAGCAGCCGCTTTCATCCCCATAAAAACTCCGTAAGCTGTTATTGGCGATGGGTTTCCTGCTCCACCTTTCGCTTCTGAAATTCCTGTAACATATGGCGTTACTTCTCTAATCACATCCATGTCTCTGGTTTCCATCCCCATATCTTCTGCAGTGTAATATTTACCGCTTAACGAATGAACAAATTCTCCGAAACGGCGCATTAACGCATCATTTTTTTGAGTTTTAGCATCACCAATAATTACTGCTTTTCCGCCACCAAGATTTAGTCCTGTAATAGCCGCTTTATACGTCATTCCTCTCGACAAACGCAACACATCATTTAAAGCGTGCCATTCAGATTGATATTGCCACATTCTTGTACCTCCTAATGCAGGCCCTAAAACTGTATTATGAATACCAATTATTGCTTTTAAACCTGTATCTTCGTCGTTACAAAAAACGATTTGTTCATGACCATGAAAAGATAACTGCCCAAAAACAGGATCTTTTTTTAAGTCATTTGTATCTATAATTTCAGCTGTCATAATTATTAGCGTTTTTTAAATTAAATTAAAGTATTCTTAATTTTTAAAGCACAAAGCTAAGAAATTAACAAATCGAATCAAATAAAACAATACTAAATTATATATAATTTAACAAATTGAAAGCATTACACTACTTAAACAAATACTTTATTAAATACAAATACCGATTGTTAATTGGTATTATTATTACCATTCTATCAAAATTTTTAGCGTTAAAAGTTCCGCAAATAATAAGAGACTCTTTTAATATTGTTGAAGATTATAACTCAGGAAAAACAACTGATCTAGAACATGTAAAACACGTTCTTTTAGTGAATGTTTTATTAATTATTGGCGTTGCTATTGTTGCTGGTTTTTTCACCTTTTTAATGCGTCAAACTATTATTGTTACCTCTAGATTGATAGAATTTGATTTAAAAAACGAAATCTACCAGCAATACCAACGTTTATCCATCAATTTTTACAAAAAAAATAGAACGGGCGATTTAATGAACCGCATTAGCGAAGACGTTTCTAAGGTTAGAATGTATGTTGGTCCTGCGGTAATGTACAGCGTAAATATGATTGTACTTTTTGCGGTCGGTCTTTATAAAATGTTAGAAATTGACCCAGAATTAACCTTATATACTTTGATTCCGTTTCCTATTTTATCGATTTCAATTTTTATTTTAAGTAAAATTATTAATGAACGTAGTACACTTGTGCAACAATATTTGTCAAAATTAACTACCTTTAATCAAGAGTTTTTTTCTGGAATTAATGTAGTAAAATCGTACGGAATTGAAAATGCCATTATTACCAATTTTGATGAATTAGCAAACCAAAGTAAAGAGAAAAACATTAGTTTATACAAAGTACAAGCCTTGTTTTTCCCTTTGATGATTTTACTCATTGGCATTAGCAATTTACTGGTCATTTATATTGGCGGTAAACAATATATTGCTGGCGAAATTAAAATTGGTGTGATTGCAGAATTTATTTTATACGTTAATATTTTAACGTGGCCTGTTGCCGTTATTGGTTGGGTTACCTCTATGGTACAACAAGCAGAAGCGTCGCAACAACGTATTAATGAGTTTTTAGAACAAGTGCCCGAAATTAAAAACAACACCAAAAATCATACAAAAATTAACGGAAAAATTGAATTTAAAAATGTTTCTTTAACGTATGACGATACAAATATTACTGCTTTAAAAAATGTAAGTTTCACGGTAAATAAAGGTGAAACAATTGCCGTTTTAGGAAAAACAGGATCAGGAAAAT
>CAMZMA010000163.1 GCA_947311815.1 uncultured Flavobacteriaceae bacterium | reverse complement strand
CCGGTATCCAGGCTAAATAATAATTCGCCATATTTGTTTTCAGAAATCATTCCGCAAGCTTCTACACCACTATACCCGTCAAACACTTTACATTGAAAAGCTTTTTCAATAGTGTTACGCATTTGCTTGGTTAATTTTTCACTGGAAGTTAAAACGGCTTTTAATTTGGATGTTTTTATATTTTGTTGATTTATAAAATCTGCCCAAAAATAAATACTCATTGCGTAGCCTACTAGATATTCTACTTTATTTTTTATAAGACCTTGTACATAATTTTCTACTGTTTTATTAGATAAATGATAGGCAGAAAAATAAGTCTGTTTTTCAAAATAATTATAGCGATAATAAGGTGGCTTAGCATTTGCTTTGGGTAAAATTCTACGACCACCAATCATTCCTCTAGCCATTTTATGATTTACTCCTGCCCAATTACGTACTCTTACTTCATACAAGGCACTCCATTTTTGGTGAAATTTAGGTGTGAAATATATTTTTGTTGGCGTACCTGTACTACCACTGCTGGAAATAAATTTTCCTTTTTCGCGTTGCTTTGACAATAATGAGGTCTCGCCAAATTTACGTAGTTCTTCCTTTTCTAAATAGGGTAATTTTTTTAAATCTGTTATTTTAAAATTTTTAAAATCCTGTGCTGTAAATCCTGCTTTTGTATATTTTTGATGATAAAACGGCACTTGATTATAAGCATAAAGTAAAAGTTTTCTTAATTCGATGGTTTGAAATTCTTCCCACTGAATCTTTGTAAAAGCTTCTCTGTTTTTTATTTTTAGTACTTCTTTTTTGAATAGACCTCCATATCTTCTTTTTTTCCATAATAAACCAAAAGAAGAAATCATGATGTTCTGTATAAATACAGGGACTTTACTGTATATTTTAACTAATAAATTATTCATCTAAAAGTTTTTTCCATTGTTTATTAACTGTGTCCCAATCAAATGTTTCCGCTTTTTTTCTTGCATTTTTTGATAGTTTCTCTTGTAATTTTGTTGAACTTAAGAGTCTGTTAATTTCTGTTGCAAATTTTAAAGGATTAATTTCTGTCATTAATATATTTTCATCGTGTTTCCATAAATACGGAATTTCACCTACTTTTGTAGATACTATTGGTATACCACAAGATGCAGCTTCAACGACAGCAACTCCAAAGCTTTCGTAACTTGTTGTGTTTAAAAAAACTTGATGTGTTTGGTAATATTTATATAGTTTATCATTTTGAATTGGACCTAAAATAGTTATAGCATTTTTTAATTTTAATTCATTTATTAATTTTTTAGTCTTATTAAGTAACCCTTTATCTGGTCCAATCATTGTAAGGGTTGTGTCAGGATGAGTTTTTCGTATTTCTAATAATGTTTTTACGGCTAAATCAGGATTATAGATTGAAGTGAAAGCTCTAACCCATAAAAGTGAATTTTTTTTTACATTACTTCTATTATAAGGAAATCTTTCTAAATTTATTGGGTTTGGTAAATAGTCAATTTGTATTTTTTGTTTTAAAAAAAAATCTTGTAAGTATAGTGAAGGTGTTTGTATTAACGAGGCACGTGTAAAGACTTTTTGCATGCGTATATTATTTTTAGAATAAAATTCAGGTAATGCACCTCCACGCAAGGTTAATATGATTTTTTTCTTTCTAAATTTAGCAATATAAGTAGATACTTCAGCTATATAAAATGCTTGACCGCTAAAAGTATCTATGTGAATTTTTTTATAATTTTGAAATGTTACGGCATAAATAATATCTATAAATCTTAAAAATTTATTTTTAAAACGAGAAATTAAAACAATTGAAATTTCACTTACAGACAAATCTCTTTGTAATTTTTCACTAATACTTTTACTGCCTGTTATATGTGATAAAAATGTTCCTATGAAAAGTATTTTATTCATGATTAAAATTTTTTATTTTTCCGGGATTACCTGCATAAATAGAATTATTTGGTATGTTGCCTTTACCTACAGAGTTTGCTGCTATAACTGTTCCTTCGCCTACGACTGTTCCTGCTAGTATGGTGCAATTTGCACCTATCCAACAACCTTTTTTAAAGATAATTTTTTTGCCTATAGATTTTCCAAAACGGTAGGATTCATTTTGACGTGTATGATTAGATGTTGCAATGATATTATATGGTCCAAAAAGAACTTCATCTTCAATTTTAACACCTAAACTTGATGAAAACCAACATCCTAAAGCAATATATACATCATTTCCTATCTCAATTTGTGAAGGATTATAAAAAGTAACATTTCTACCAATACCTAATCGTTTACCACATTTTTTAAAAAATGGTCTAGCAAGTCTGCCACGCAAACGAATAAAAACGACATTATCAGGCAACCAATTTGTAAATAATAATACAAAGTGCAATGGTAAATCATATCTGAAAAGACGTATGAATTTATTCATTTATTAGAGTTTTAATATGATATATTATATTTTGTGCTTGTAATTCTAAAGTTGCATTTTTTGCTATGATAACTCCGTTATTAATTAGATTTTGTCTTAAATTTATATTATTTATAATTGTTTCGATAGCATGGGTTATTTGTTCTGTTTTTTTTGGTTCAATCAAAAGTACATTTTTTTTATCGGTTAAATAGTCCGGAATACCACCAACTTTTGTAGCAATTACAGGTAAACTATTAGCCATTGCTTCCCAAATTGTTCTAGGAAAACCTTCGTGGTATGATGGCAATACGTAAATATCTGCCATTTGGTACATTTTGTTCAGTTCTTTACCAATTGTTTTTTTACCATGAAAAATAACATTACTTTCTATTTTTAAATCTTTGGCTTTTTTTGTCAGTAGCTTTTCTACTGGTTTTTTACCGTCATTCTCCCAACCCACAAAATTTAAGCAAACATTTACTTTTTTTGTTATTAATTTAGCAGTAGCTTCTACTAATTCTACTAAACCTTTTTGAATATCAAATCTACCAGTATATAATAATTCAATAGGATCGTTTGTACAGGTATCTTTTCTTAAATAAAAATCATTAATTGATAGTGTGGTTGTTTTTATAAGATGAATAGATTTTGCATTATTTTTATTAGTAGTAAATAAAGTAGGTGAATTAACAAGTACATCTACTTTTTTCATAACTGTTTTAAATTTTTTATGATTATAACTCAAAAACAAATTTACTATTTTTTCTCTAAAAGTTGTGGCTTTTGTTTGTTTTACAGCTTCCATATAATCACCTACAACCATAAATATTAATTTCGGATTTTTTAGATATTAAAAAAAGTACTAGCTAAAATAGATAATTGCGATGCCATAATTGTTAGATCTCCATCACCTCTTGCTCCATATTTTTATAAATATCTAAAAAATCCGAAATTAATATTTATGGTTG
>CAMZMA010000162.1 GCA_947311815.1 uncultured Flavobacteriaceae bacterium | reverse complement strand
CTGACTTTCCCATAAGCGTATGGCCTCTTCAACTGCTTCTTCATCTTCAGCAAAATCGGTAATCATTATAGATACATCCTTTGTTAAAGAGTCTACTTGAATTCTAAATTCAAAATAACTTTCATCGTCATCACTTCCTAACCATTTAAAACGAATTCTTTCGCCTGATTTTTTTGTGACTATTTTTGCTGAAGATGAAGAAGCAGTTGAAGAGGCCAAACGCTTATGGGAAAGTCAGATTGATGAATTAAAACATACAATTGGGGCTTAAAAATAACTTCAAACAAATGAACTTACCTTGATGTAAATATCAAGGTTTTTTTATGGGTCTAATTTTCTTTTGTAGTAAATTTGTCACTTAAATAAAATAAGGATGCTAAACTATAACGGAGAGTTACTTTTTGAAGAAAATATTAGGTTATCTACACAAAATAGAGGATTTAAATATGGCGATGCTATTTTTGAAACTCTTAAGATAGTAAACAATAAAGTTGTTTTTTGGGAAGATCATTATTTTAGGCTGATGGCATCTATGAGAATGCTGCGAATGAAAATTCCGATGAGTTTTACCTTAGAATTTTTAGAGAAAGAAATTTTAAAAACAGTAGCCGTTCAAGACGAAGCCGCTTCATATAGAGCAAGATTAACTGTTTTTAGAAAAGATGGCGGTTTGTATTTACCTAAAACAAATGAGGTAGATTATCTCATAGAAGCGTCTATCAATCATTACAAAAGAAGATCAACCTATAAAATTGATGTTTTTAAAGATTTTTACAATTATTCGGGCTTATTATCAACAATAAAAACAACCAACCGAATGCTAAATACCTTGGCAAGTATTTATTCTGATGAAAACGAGTTAGATAATTGTATTCTTGTAAATGAACGCAAAGGAGTTGTTGAGGTGATGAATGCAAATATCTTTTTAATCAAAGGAACAAAGATTTTAACTCCTGCTTTAACTGAAGGATGTATAAAAGGAATAGCACGAAAAAAAGTGATAGAATTACTTACAAAAAATGATGAGTTTACTATTGAAGAAACTAGTATTTCTCCTTTCGAAATTCAAAAAGCAGATGAGGTTTTTATCACAAATTCAATTATAGAAATTCAGCCTGTTACACATTATAAAAAGAAAGTATTTATTACTGAGATAGGAGAGAAGCTTGCTAAAAACTTAGCTGTTTTAGCATTTACATCTTCTTAATTTAAGTTGATATCACTTGGTGCATTTGCCCAAATTTTATAATCGCCACCTTTTTGTAGTAGTTTATTTCTCCAAAGAGATGCGTTATCAACAGAAAAAATATTAGGAAAATCATTTTTAGATACAAACCAAGAGTTTTCATTTAACTCATCATCTAATTGATGTATTTCCCAACCTGTATATCCTAAGAAAAAGCGAATATCAGTTGTATTTATCACGTTGTTTTCTAATAATTCTTTTAAAGAGTCAAAGTTACCTCCCCAATAAATATCATCTTTCACATGTATGCTATTCGGAATTAAAAGAGGAACTTTATGTACAAAGTACAGATTATCTTGCTCTACAGGACCACCTTGATAAATAGTAAAATTACAATGTAATTCTGGCAAAATATCTTGTAAAGTATAATTTAAAGGTCGGTTTAAAATAAAACCAACAGCACTTTGTTTAGAGTATTCGGTTAATAAAATGATACTTCTATTAAATGAGGTGTTATTTAAAATAGCAGGTGCTGCAATAAGTAATCTTCCTTTTTGGGGCTTTAAAAGAGTCATAATCATTTGTATATTACAAACTAAAGATAGTTAATTTTTTATAATAAAAAAAACTCTCTTAGAAAAGAGAGTTTTGATATACTATAAATATAGCGAGGTTGTTATTAGTTCACAGAACTACTTAAACCAGCACCAGCTTTAAATTTTACAACGTTTTTAGCAGCAATTTTAATTGGAGCTCCTGTTTGTGGGTTTCTACCGTTTCTAGCAGCTCTTCTTGATACTGACCAAGTTCCCCATCCTACTAATGCAACTTTGTTTCCTTTTTTTAAGCTACTAGTTACATTAGAAGTTAAAGAGTCTAATGCTGCTTTTGCAGCTGATTTAGAAATTCCTGCGTCAGCAGCCATTGCATCGATTAAATCTGATTTGTTCATAATAAAATAAATTTTAATAATTAATTGAAATATTTTTTTTGCTTTTAAGCTTAGCAAATATAGTAGGATTAAGGGATTGCGCAAATTTTGACCTTAAAAAACAGCTATTTTGTTAATAAAAGTATATCAATTGTTAATAACAGTAGTCAAAAATAGCAAAAAACACACAAATCCTTATGTATAAAGGGTTTTATAACATTCTTGAATGCTCACTAAAAGTGTATCCATTTAATAAACTTTTGGCATCCATTTTTTTCTTACCAGAGAGTTTAATTTCATCAATAACTATAAAACCATTAGCAACAGCCACTTTTAATTCCTTTTTGCTAGCAATAATTTTACCTATTTTAAAATGATGATGTTCTTTTTCTTTTGTTATAGCATAAATTTTAGCAGTAATTTCTTCTTCATTATTATAAATGTGTGTCCATGCAGCAGGAAACGGATTTAATCCTCTTATTTTATTGTAAATAGTATCGATGCTTTCTGACCAATCTATTTTACAATTTTCTGGATATAATTTAGGTGCTGCTTTTTCTTCTAATTTGGGTTGTTTTGTGGTGGTTATTTTTCCTTTATTAATAAGGTGTACCGTTTCTAGTACCAAATTGGCACCCAAATGCATTAATTTATCATGAAGTGAACCAACAGTTTCGATAGCCGAAATTTCGGTTTCTTTTTGTAAAATAATTTCTCCTGTGTCTATTTTTTCATCAATAAAAAATGTGGTGACACCTGTTTTTGTTTCTCCGTTAATAATTGCCCAATGTATAGGTGCGGCTCCTCTATATTGAGGTAATAACGATGCGTGTAAGTTAAATGTGCCGTATGTTGGCATTTGCCAAACACCTTTTGGCAACATTCTAAAAGCAACCACAATTTGTAAATTGGCGTTTAAAGCTTTCAATTCTTTTTGAAAATCTTCGTTTTTAAGATTTTTGGGTTGAAGAATGGTTAGATTTTGAGATTTTGCATATTTTTTTACAGCAGATTCGTGTATTTTTCTGCCTCTTCCTGCTGGTTTGTCGGTAGCGGTAATAACCCCAACAATGTGTAGATTATTTTCTACTAATTTTTTTAAAATAGCAACTGCAAAATCTGGAGTTCCCATAAATACGATGCGTAAATCTCTCATTTATTTTTTATAAAATTTATTTTGTTTATTTATTGATAAAACTTCGGATGCTAATAATGCACGCAAATGTATTAAAATCTCTTTTTCATTAGCACGTAAAAGGGTACTAATTTCTTGCGAAGAATAAAAAGTGCCTTTTTTAAATTGCGATAAAATTTCGGTTGATAATTGTACCGAGTTGTTTTTTACATCATCTAAACAAACATCGCAAATACCACACTTTTGAGGTTTTTTTTCGTCAAAATAGCTTAAAATTTGTACATTTCTACAGATCGTGTCGTTTTGAATAAAACGAATTAAATCACCCGCTTTTTTTCTTTTTTGATGGATGTACTTTTCTATATTTTTAGAAATTCGATTGATGGTTTTATCATCTTCTCTAGGGATTAAAAAAGTGATTTCAGCATCGTTTGAAGCTCTTTTATAAGTTAAAATTTCTTCTTTTTCTAATTGATGTAAGGTTTTGATGA
This sequence comes from uncultured Flavobacteriaceae bacterium, assembly GCA_947311815.1. GTDB lineage: Bacteria > Bacteroidota > Bacteroidia > Flavobacteriales > Flavobacteriaceae > Polaribacter. The sequence continues at coordinate 4,043 of CAMZMA010000162.1, read as the reverse complement.
TAAATGAAGTTGTTTGTCCAATTTTTTTTGATAACAGATATTCATCAATGTGTTTTTCTTGTTCAAACAAACCTGCATAACTTCTTAGCAAAACACGTATTAATTCTTTGGTTTTGGTATTGCCAAAATGAATTACTTTTTTACTGTTTGCAATAAATTGTACACTCGATTTTTTATTAAAATTATACGATATTTCTAGGATACCATTATTGTTCAATATTTTTAAAATAGCATCTACTTTATAAGGAGTAAAATTGTATTTTTTGCAAAAATCTACATAATTAAACAAAAAAGAACTCTCAAAAATCTCTCCGTTTGCAATGTTAAAATGCTGATATAATTTTTTATGAACTTCTTTTATTTCGGGTATGTTAGGCAAAGAATTTTCTATTTGCTCTTTAAATAAAAAGATGTCATTTTCGTTTTGTAAAATATACGAAACAGCGTTTTCGTCATTTCTACCTGCTCTACCTGCTTCTTGAATGTAATTTTCGATACTGCTAGGTAAATTTAGATGAATTACTTTTGATACATTATCTTTATCAATTCCCATTCCGAAAGCGTTTGTAGCAATCATAATTGGTGTTTTTTCGGACATCCAATTTTTAAAGGATTGATTTTTTTCTTGTTTTGACAATCCTCCGTGATAAAATCCGCATAAAAAACCATTGGCATTTAAAAATCGTGCAATTTCTTCGGTTTTTTTTCTCGAATTGATATACACAATAGCGGGTGTTTTTTTGTTGATTAGTATTTTTTTTAAATACTGTAATTTATCTTCGGTAGTTATAATTCGATATGCTAAATTAGTTCTAGAAAACGATTTTTTAAAAATTGCAGGTTGCTTTAATGCTAAATTTGTAGCAATATCTTCGATAACAATTTTGGTAGCTGTTGCAGTAAGTGCGATAAAAGGAACGGAAGGGATTAATTCTTTTAAAACACTAATATTTCGGTACGAAGGTCTAAAATCATGTCCCCATTCTGAGATGCAATGTGCTTCATCAACCGCAATTAAATTGACGGATAATTCTTTAATTTTTTGTTGAATAAAAGGAGATTGTAATCTTTCTGGCGAAATGTATAAAAATTTATAATTTCCATATTTAAGGTTGTCAAAAAGTGTAATAATGTCATTTTGCGAGCTTCCAGAAGCAATTACAGTAGCTTTTATACCTTTTTCTTTTAAACTTTCTACCTGATCTTGCATCAACGCAATTAATGGTGAAATAACAATGCAAATACCGTCTTTTAATAATGCAGGAACTTGAAAACAAATCGATTTTCCGCCGCCAGTTGGCAATAAAGAAATCGTGTCTTTGTTGCTTAAAACAGCATTGATAATTTCATCTTGTAATGGTCTAAAAGAAGTGTGATTCCAATACTTTTGCAATATTTCTATTGCAGTATTCATAAAGAAATGTTTAATAAATTTAAAATATAATTGGTTCTTTCGGCAATACTACCAAAAGGAATTTCAATAATTTTGTAGCCTAATTTTTGATATGATTTTTTTAAAAACAAATCAATTTCTACAGCTTGTTCAAAGGATTCATATCGCTCATTATCAGAGATGTATATTTCTTTCCAAGGAGAAAATAATAAAACAGCATCATAACGATGTTGCTTGCTTTTTTCTATAAAAGAAGCAGGATATGTGGTTTTGAAATAATCCATATAAGCAAAAACATCAGGAATTCCTCTGTCAAAAAAAACGAGTTCTTTTTTGCTTTTTTCAGCATCAATAAATTGCTGTATTCTTCCGTCTAAAAGTAATTGGCTAAATAGTAAAGGTTGTGCTAAAAAAAGTTGATCAATTCCTTCTTTTTGCGCTTTTAACGTAACTTCTCTAGATATTTCGGGCATACTATAAAAACCTCTTTTTTCTAATTCATTTAACACCGAAGTTTTTCCTGTTCCAGGACCGCCAATTAAAACTATTTTTTGTTGCATTTCACAAAAATAAATCATTCTGCCTATAAATCTAATTTTTAATGTAATTTTGTGACTCGTTGATTAAAAAAACAAGAAAATAATTTTATGAATAAGGAAGAAAAATTTTATAAAAATTTACAAGCACAATTAGATGATACCACATCTTTTCCTGCCGATTATTTGTATAAATTTATTGTGCCGTCAACCAAAAATCAAGAAAAAGAAGTCTCAGATTTATTTGATTTTTCGGGAGCAGTAATCACCAAAAAAAAATCGAAAACAGGAAAATATATTAGCGTTTCAATAGTTATAAAAGCAAAAAGTTCAGCAGAAATAATTTCATATTATAAAAAAGCTGAAAAAATTGAAGGAATTATATCATTATAAAAGTAGTTATATTTATGAAAAGAATTATTTTATTTTTTACAATTTTAAGTGTAAGTAGTAGTGTTTTTTCTCAAAGAAAAGACAAGGTGTTGGCAACCATAAATAAAGAAAAAATCAACGTTTCTGAGTTTAAAAAGGTCTATGAAAAAAATTTAGATGCCATTGATGATAAAGAAGCAAAAGACGTTGCTAAAAACCTTGATTTATACATCAATTATAAACTAAAAGTTAAAGAAGCATATCAATTAAAATATGATACTGCAAAAGCGTATAAAAGAGAACTGGCAAGTTATAAAAATCAACTAATTTCACCGTATTTACAAGATAAATCGTTTTTAAAAAAGTTAATTAAAGAGGCGTATTTTAGAACGGTAAATGAGATTAAAGCAAAACATATTTTAATAAGAATTAAAAAAAATGCAACTCCAGCAGATACCTTAAAAGCATATCATAAAATTATTGAAGCAAGAAAAAAAGTCTTAGCAGGAGTGTCTTTTGAGAAAGTTGCCAGAGAAATGTCCGAAGACCCATCAGCAAAAAATAATGGAGGGAATTTAGGGTATTTTTCAGCGTTTAGAATGGTGTATCCTTTTGAAGATGCTGCCTATAAAACAAAAATTGGCGAAATTTCGCAACCTTTTAAAACTCGTTTTGGCTATCATATTGTGGCAGTTGATGCTTTAAGAAAATCGAAAGGAGAAGTAGAAGTGGCACACATACTTATTACAGGAAATAGTGTAAAAGGTAAAAAAACGATTGATAGTGTATATTCAAAGTTAAAAAAGGGAGCAAATTTTGCTGATTTAGCGAAACAATATTCTAATGATGCTGGTACAAAAAACAAAGGAGGTAAGTTGGCTAAATTTGGCACTGGTAGAATGGTTACTTCGTTTGAGAAAGCGGCTTTTTCTTTAAAAAATATTGGCGATTTTTCTACTCCTTTTAAAACCCGTTTTGGGTGGCACATTGTAAAACTTATTAAAAAACATCCGATCGCTTCTTTTAAAGAGATGAAAGAAGAAATTACTTATAAAGTTAAAAAAAGCGGTAGAAAAAGATTGTCTGATGATGCTGTTTATAACAAACTAAAAAAAGAATATAAAATAGTAGAAAATAAAGAAGGACTTGCTATTTTAGAGGAAAAAAATATTTGGGGAATTCCTAAAAACAAATTGCAAAAAGTATTATTTAGTATTAATGAAAAAGAAATTAAACAAGAAGCTTTTGTGAAATTTATTAGAAATAGAAGGCATAAAAGTATCTCTGTATTGTTTGAAGACTTTAAAAAACAAGAAATTCTGACTTATTTTAAAGATAATTTGGTAAACACAGAGCCAGAATACGCAGAAACATTACAAGAATATAAAGATGGTTTGTTGTTGTTTGAGTTGATGCAGAATAAAATTTGGAATAAATCAGCGAAAGACTCTATTGGTTTAAAAAAATATTTTGATGAGCATCTATCAAACTATAAAAATACTGATTTAGAAAAGATAAAAGGGCAGGTGATGAACGATTATCAAAACTATTTAGAAAAAGAATGGGTTGCCGATTTAAGAAGAAAAAACAAAGTAAAAGTCTATAAAAGACAACTTAAAAAACTGTCTAAATATTACGAAAAAAAACAATAAATCCAGTTGTTTTTTTTGAGTCAAACAGTGTTGATTTTTATAAATAGTATTTAAATGAAATTTAGAGTAGTTTTTTTAGTCATTCTTTTT
>CAMZMA010000161.1 GCA_947311815.1 uncultured Flavobacteriaceae bacterium | reverse complement strand
CCAAAAAATTAACAAATACTTGCCTGCTTCTTTTAATGTAGATAATTTGTACTTTTTACCATCTTCTTTCCAAGAAAAATCTGGCGCAGTTCTTCCTATTTCTGCGGCTAATAATTTTAATTTTTCTTCTTTAAATTTTTTGTTTTGTAAGTTTTCTGGTAATTTACTGTAGTATTTGGCAAATAATTCATCAACCATTGCTACATTTTTTCTAGCACCAAACTGTGTTATTAAAAATTCTATCACATCTTTTTTAAAATTAGGTTTGGTTATTTTAGTCATTACTTTAGCAACCGATTCTTTATACAATTTTTGTTGTAAAATTACATCTTCAGAATAGTTTAAATAGAAAATATAATCAGTAATTCTATCTACTAAAAATGATGAATTGTACAAAACATCATCGTTAAAATTCATATTTTCAAAGAAATTTTTAACAATATAACTCAAGTAAGTTTGCATTGATGTAATTACTTCGGGTGCATTTTTACGTACGGTTGCTTTTATAAAATGTGTTGCCATCATGCCTTTAGATTTGTTCAAATAAATCTTTTGAACATCAGCAACATTTGCAAATGCTTTTTTATAATTAGCGGCTTGTGATGCGTCTGGTTTTTGTAATGCGGCAATTTGTACCGAATCTAATACATGTTGTGTTAAATCAATAGCTTGTAAATATTCTTTAAAAAGTTTATTTTCTTTAGATGTTGAAAATTCTACAGACTGTTCTGGAAAAGACGGGTTAAATGTAAAGGCAATATTTTCTTTGTTAAAGAAAAAATCTAAAAAACCTGAACCTTTCATGGCGTATGTAACTCTATAAGAACCTGTTTTCGCTTCTTTAGGAAGCGTAAAAGAAAAATGAGCTATCTCTTGAGTTTTGCCATTTATAATAATTTTTTCTTTTTTAGTATTGGTGTTTTGTACAAAAATTTGTCTTGCTCCTTCAATTTTATACAAAATAACCCAATCGTTTTTGTGTGGCGGATTCATTGTGCCTTTTATGGTGTATTGAGCTTGTATAGTTGCTGTAATCAGCAGGAATAATACTAGTAATTTTTTCATTTTATTTCTTGGTTATTTCTTTATTTTTTGACCCAAAAAAGAAGACAATTGTCACTCTCTTTTGCTATTTCTTGAATTCTATTTTCAAGAAACGTACCAAAAATACTATTTCTTAACTAAAATAAGTACATTGCCGTGTTAAAAACTTTATAATGAATTTTAAAAATACGGTTATTTGGGTTACAGGTGCTTCTTCGGGCATTGGAAAATCTTTGGCAATTCATTTATCTTTTCAAGGTGCAAAATTAATTTTATCATCAAGAAAAAAAGCGACTTTAGAGAAGGTGAAAGCACAATGTAAAAACCCTGAAGATGTTAAAATTGTTCCTTTAGATTTAGAAGATTTTGCCAGTTTAAACGATACAACTAAAGATGCAATTGCTTGTTTTGGGCGTGTAGATGTATTGGTAAATAATGGCGGAATTAGTCAACGATCATTGGTGAAAAACACGTCTATTGATGTTGATAAACGAATCATGGATATCAATTATTTAGGAACCGTTGCACTTACAAAAGCTATTTTGCCTCATTTCATTAAAAATAAAAAAGGTCATTTTGTAGTTACCACAAGTATTGTAGGTAAAATTGGCACACCATTAAGATCGTCTTACGCAGCTAGCAAACACGCATTACATGGTTTTTTTGATAGTTTACGAGCAGAACACTTTAAAGACCATATAAATGTTACCTTGGTTTGCCCAGGTTTTGTGGCAACAAATATTTCATTAAACGCTTTAAAAGGCGATGGTTCTGCACAAAATACGATGGATACTGCCACTCAAAACGGAATTCAGCCTGAAAAATTTGCAAAATTGATGGCAAAAGCAATACAAAATAAAAAAGAAGAAGTGTATATTGGTGGTGCTAAAGAAAAACTAGCGGTGTATGTAAAACGCTTTTTTCCGAAGCTACTTTCTGTAATGATTCGTAAAATGAGTGTTACTTAAGTTTTTGTTGAACAATATGTGTTTGCTGTTAAAACGTGTTTTTAGACGCTCATCTAAAAATATCTCAAATCTTCAAAATAGCCAACAATTGCTTCTTTCATCAGTACGGTTTGTTCGCCAGGTTTTAAGTTGGGCAATTCGGTAAGTGTTTTATAATGTGGCCATTTATCATCATCAAAAAAATCGAATTCATAATATCCGTAAGGTTCTAACAGCTTACAAATAGCGATGTGCATTAGGTTTACTTTTTCATCTTTTTTAAAATGCCTGTGTCCTTGTCCTAATTCTTGTACCCCAATTAAATAGAGAATTCCGTCAACATTTAATTCATCACCATCAGCAAATTGAGCAGATAATTTTGCTACTAAATCATTCCATTTATCTTTTAAAACCGTGTCTTTTTCCATTGATTGTAATATGTAGTTGCAAAGATACGGATGAACTTGTTATATTTACACAAATTTTTAAAAATGAATACCTTTGATATTATTATTGCAGCATTATTGCTCTTCGGATTTGTAAGAGGATTGATGAAAGGATTGTTTGTAGAAGTAGCTTCATTAGTCGCATTAATTGGCGGTGTGTATGGCGCTATTCATTTTTCTGATTTTGTAGGAAAATACTTAAAAGAAACGGTTTCTTGGGATGAAAAATACATTTCGTTAGCTGCTTTTGCAGGTACTTTTTTGGTGATTATTATTGTGATTGCACTCTTAGGTAAGTTGTTTACTAAATTGGCAGATTTTGCTTCGTTAGGAATAATCAACAAACTATTAGGAGGTGTTTTCGGGGCATTAAAAATAGGATTGATATTAAGCGTAGTTTTTATTTTTTTCAGTAAAATGAATGATACAATTCCGTTTATTAAAAAGGAAACTTTGAACGAATCTATTTTATATGAACCTGTAAAAAAGGTTGCACCAACAATTTTTCCTTCGATAATTAAAAATGAAGAGGAAAAAGCAGAAAAAAACATCATAGAAAAGGTGTTGTCTTAATAATATTTGTATATTTCGCTATAAAATATTTTTTATGAAATCTGTTTTTAATATTCTATCTTTTTGTTTGGTTTTTGTGCTCTATTCTTTTGTACAAGAGTTAGATTGTAGTATTTTAAAAAACGGTAAATTCACTTATAGACTAGGTAGAGAAACTGTTTTTGTAGATTTTACACCTACACATCAAATAGAGTATCATAAAAATAGAAAATATTTTATAAAATCTAATATTCATTGGCTCTCTAATTGTAAGTACAGTTTAACAATAGATGAATGTACTTTGCCAGATTTTCCTTTTAAAATGGGTACTAAATTGTTTGTTGAAATAAAAAAAATAAAAGGAAATAAAGTGTATTACAAAACTTTTTTCCCTATTGATAATCGTACTTGGGAAGGAAAATTCACAAAACTAAAAGAGTAAATTATTTTATCATTTCTACTTTTCCTGTAGCTAAATTATAGATACCTCCTACAATTTTAATTTCTCCTTTTTCTTCCATTTCTTTTAAAATAACCGATTTTTGACGAATTCTTTTCATGGTAAGACGTACATTATTAGAGGTTGTTTCTTTTACAAAATCTTCATTAGAAGAATTTGTAATAATGGTATTTGCATTTTTTAAAGTAAGGTTTATAGCGGGCGTAATATTGCGTAACATTGCGGTAATATTACCTAATTCTACACGGTCGCAAGCAGCTTTTATAGCGCCACAATTTTGGTGTCCTAATACAAAAATTAGTTTGCTGCCAACTACTTTGCAAGAATACTCCATACTGCCAAGAATGTCTGTATTTTCAAAATTTCCTGCTACACGAGCCACAAAAATATCGCCAATGGCTTGGTCAAATAATAATTCAACTGGCACACGAGAATCAATGCAAGAAAGTACAATGGCTTTAGGAAATTGACCTGTAGTTGTTTGATAAACTAACGCTTTATGATCAATAGAATGCACCTCATCATCAATAAAACGATTGTTGCCATCAATAAAATCTTGTAATACATCAGCAGGTGTTAAGTTTTGCTGAATTTCTTTGGTAATTGCTCTGTTTCTAAAACCCATTTTTTGTTTTTTTATCAATTAAAAGATAGAATAGATACACAGAAAAGAGGTTTTAAAGTTCTTTCAATTCATCAGAAAGCATCCAACCTGTTTTTCCATCAGCTAATTTAATCTTTTTCCAGTTATCTACAGCATCTAAAATGGTAACTTTTGTGCCTTCATGCAATGTAAAAACACTATCAGAATGTAAGGTTGGTGCATTTTTTACCGCTGTTTTTTCAGAAAAAATGATGGCTTGTTTGTTGTTTTTAACAAAATGATATTCTTTAAAAGTGATAGAAATTGTACTAATCAATAAAATAAAAGATACCATACTTGTGGCAAAATACAGGCGTTTTTTAGACGGTGTTTCGGCAAAATAAAACAACAAAAACAACAGTGATGCTAAAAATGAAAAAACCACAGCCACTATTGCCCATTGATTGTACGACAGTTTTTGTAAGTAATTTTCTTCTATTTTTTGCAAAAATGTTTGTGGTAATTCTTCGATAGCGTCTAAGGTTAAACGTTTTGCAAACACCAAATTATTAGCGGCATCTTTATTTAGCGGATTTAATTTTAATGCTTTTTCGTAATTGTAAATAGTTGGGGCAACTTTATTGAGTTTGTAGTAAGCATTTCCTAAATTATAATATAGTTCTGACGATACTTTATCGGTCTCAATAATTTTTTGATAAGTGTTTATAGCTTCTTGGTATTTACCTTCTTTGTACAAAGAATTGGCACTTTTAAACAACTCGTCAGGTGTTTGTGCAACACTTAAAGAGCTTATAATTACTGCGATTAAAAACAATACTTTTTTCATCTTACAATTGTTTATCTAGTTGTGTAATTACTTGTTTTGCTTTTTCATATTCTGCTTTCATTTCTACATCTGTAATAGGTGTATATCTGGCAAAATCGCAATCTTTTAATACAGCTATAAATTGCTGTATGGTTGCTGTATCAATCTTTTTTTCTTGTAAAATTTTGGTGATTTTTTCTCGGCTAATATCCGAAGTTTCTATACCAAATTTAGCTTTTAAATAATTGTGTAAAGCACGTTCTAAGGCTTCGTAAAAACCCTCTTTGTTTCCTAGTTTTTTATTGGCTTCTGATAAATATTTTTTAGCTAATCTATCAGCTTTTCGTTGTTTGTTTCCTACAATATCGCTATTTCTTTCTTCGTTTCTTTTGGCGATGAAAATCCCGATAGGAATACTCAACAACGGTAGTAACAACAATATATAAAACCAAGTAGATTGAAAAAAATCAGTGGTTTTTATGGGGATAAAATCGGTTTTCGTTTCAATATATCTAAAGTTTTTTCCTGTACTTGCCACCACTTGTTTTGTAACATTGGTTGTGGTTGGTATTTCTTTACCTTCTAACACATTTACAAACAAATCTTCTGATGTAATGGTGTGGTATTTTTTATCCTTCGGATTAAAATAAGAAAAAGATGTACTCGGAATTTTATACTTTCCTTTAAATTGTGGTACAACGGTATAAGAATCTGAAACAACACCTCGTAAACCATTTAGTGTTGTTCTTACTTTTTCTTTGCGTTCTGGCGTATATACTTCTAGTTCTTTTGGTGTTTCTATCTTTGGAATTTCAAATAATTTTAAATTTCCTTTTCCTGTTACGGCTACTTTTATTTGTGATGATTCATTGGCTTTTAATCCGTTTTTGCTTACGGTAACTTCATAGTTAAACTCGCCAACGGCACCATTAAAATTAGCTGGTTTTTTATCAACAGGTAATTCTTTTACACGAATTATTTTTGTAGGCGATGCAAAATCCATCTGAACATTTTTGGTAATGGCGTTTCCAAAAAAATCTCCTCTACCTGTTGGTACACCAATAATAATATCCATTTTCATCGGTTCTATTTTTAATTTCCCCGCTTTTGTTGGAATCAGTAAGGCTTTTTTGAGTACAACATATCGGTATTGCTCTCCGTTATATTTCCCCATTTTTACATTGAGCCCTTTAATATCAATATCTTGATTCCAAAACCCATTGTATTGTGGCGATTCTGTTACCGAATAATTACGCACACTAATATTTTGACTTACATATAATTTGTATTCTACATAAATACCTTCGCCTACATACGGATTGGATTTCGATATTTCTGCTACTAAATGTACATTTTGTTGCGCTATATAATTTGGGTCGTTGGGGTTTTTAGGAATTGAAACCGCTTTTAACACAATCATTTTTATGGGATTGGATTTTAAGGTTTTTCCTCCAATTTTTATGCTTGCAGACCCGATAGTTAACTCGCCTTTTCTTTTGGGTTGTAAAATATATGTATAAGATTGTGTAAAACGAACGTCACCGTTTATCCAAGATTGACTTACCGATTGACTTGGTCCGCCAACTACTTTAAAGTTTTTAAAACTGGGCGGTGTAAAATCGTCTGCGCCTTGTTTGTTGATAGAAAACTCAATTCTAAAGCGTTGATTAACACCCAGCTTATTTTTACTAACCGTTGCTGTTAATTTTGCTTGAGAAAATCCTGTTTGTACAAGAAACCCCAAAAATAATAATAGGTATGTTTTTTTAAAATTCATTTTTCATATAAAATTCAAAAGTACTAAAAACTTCATTTCTCGCAACCAGAAATTGATATATGAGAAAAGAGAAAAAAGAGAAGAGAAAAAAGACAACAGATAACTGACAACCGATAACCGTCATCTACTCTTTTACCAATCTTTTTCTCTTTTTACTTTTTTGCCTTTTGCTTTTTTAACATTCATCTTCTTTTGCGTTTTCTTTTCTTCATTTTGCAAACTCTTTAAGAGTTGTTTCATCTGTTGAGGAGACATTTTTTTAGGTTGTGGCTTTTGAGGTTGTTTTTTGTCATCCTTTTTCTTTGGATCTTTATTTTTATCCTTTCCTTTATCTCCGTCTTTCTTCTTATCTTTTTTCTTCTTGTCTTTATCGTCGCCCTTTTTGTTTTTATCTTTCTTCTTATCCTTATTTTTATCGTCTTTTTTGTTTTTGTCTTTGTTTTTATCGTCTTTCTTGTCGTTCTTTTTGTTCTTGTTTTTTTGTTGCTCTTTTTTTAATAATTTTTGAGCAACTGCCAAATTATAACGTGTTTCATCATCTTTCGGATTGTTACGCAACGAGTTTTTAAACGCATTTACAGCTTGTTGATATTGTTTTTGCTCCATCATAGCATTCCCAATATTATGATAAGCTTCTGCTTTGGTGTATTTGTCTTTAGCCGTTTTTGCGGTCAATTCAAATTGCGGTACCGCTTCTTTGTAGTTTTTTTCTTGATACAAGGCGTTTCCTAAATTGTAGCTTGCCTTGTCATAATTACTGTTTTTAGCGAGCGCTTTTTTATACGAAACCGAAGCATCGGTATATTTTTGTTGATGGTATAATTTGTTCCCTTTTCTAACCAAAGCTCTTGCTTCTCTTTGCAAAACAATGGTATCTTTTTCTTTTTGGGCAAAGGTTTTGTTTGATGAAAATATCATCAAACATATCATGAAAATGTATTGTAAGTGTTTCATATTCTTTTTAAAATCCCTGTTTTTACTTTGGTTTTACGCTGTAATCTAGCAGAAATCAACTTTTTTTATTAGACCTCACAGGTTTTATTCTTTACAATAAAATGAAACCTGTGAGGTCTTTACTTGTTAATTTTTCTTCTCTTCGTCAAATAAATCTACCTTTCTTAACCATTTTGTTTTTTTATCAAACAAAAATATATCGATGATTAAAAATAAAATTCCTAGTCCGATAAACCATTGAAATTGGTCTTTATAATCAGAAAACTGCTTGGTTTCGAACTCGGTTTTTTGTGCGTTTCCAATAATTTTTTCTATTTCTTTTACAGGTTTGTCGGTTTTGTTACCGTCAATAAAAATTCCGTTACCAATTTCGGCTATTTTTTGTAATATTTCTGGTTTTCTATGTGTAATTACGGTTTCGCCTTTTCTATCTTTTTTATATCCGATTAACGAACCGTTTATTTTCATAGGAATTGGACCTCCTTTTTCTGTTCCTACACCAATCGTGTAAATTTTAATACCATCATTGGCAATGTTTTGTGCCATTTGTTTGGTTTCTTCTTGATGATCTTCTCCATCAGAAATAATAATTAAAAACTTATTGGTTTGTTCCTCATTATTATAATACGTTTTTGCCAAACTTAAGGCTTCTTCAATCGCTGTTCCTTGGCTAGAAACCAAATCTGGATTGGCATTTTGCAAAAACATTTTTCCTGCTGCATGATCTGTGGTAATAGGCAATAACGGATACGCATTACCTGCATAAATAATAATTCCTACTCGATCGCTTCCTAATTTATCAATGATTTTAGAAATGATTTGTTTCGCTTTTTCTAGTCTATTTGGTGCAATATCTTCTGCCAACATGCTTTTAGAAACATCTAAGGCAAACACGACATCTACACCTTCTCTTTTTACGGTTTTTAACTTGGTACCCATTTTTGGGTTTACCAAAGAAATAATTAAAAACGACATGGCTATAAGCAAAAAAATCAATTTTAATGTCGTTTTAAAAGTAGAGGTATTTGGTGCTAATTTTTCTAACAATACAGGATTCGAAAATTTCTTTTGCACGCTTTTTTTCCACCATAAAATCAACAAGAAAACCACAATCATTACAGGAATAATTGCGAGTGCGTAAAAATATATGGGTTCTTCTATTTTGTACATGCTGTTTGTTTAACTGTGTAACTGTTTAATTGTTTAATTGTGATTTTCTTAATGCATTTAACATATTAGAAATTTTATAAATTTGTTTTCTTAAACTCATATAATCCTCTTCAGTAATAAAACTTAACTCTCTTGATAGAATTAAATGGTTTAAAACCTCCATTATTGTACTGTAAGAAATTGTTGTAAAATGTGCTTTATCTTTATTTGTTATTCTAGATGTACCTTCTGCTAAATTAGCTGCAATTGAATTTGTAGCTCTACGTAACTGACTTACCAAACCATACTTTTCTGCTACAGGATAATGATTCGTAATTTGGTAAACGTTTTTTGATAACTGAATAGCTTCTTTCCAAACTTCTAATTTTTCAAATGAAAAAATATACATTCTTTTCTTTTTTATCAATTAATCCAAAGCAACTCAACAGTTACACAACTAAACAATTCAACAATTACACATTTTTTAAATAAAACTTTTAAAAATCGTGTTTTTCAATACAAACTCAAGTAATAACAAGCCTAAGCCGATAAGTACTAAAAATCGATATTTTTCTTGATAATTGTAATATTTAAATTCTTCTATTTTTGTTTTTTCTAATTTGTCAATTTCATTATAAATAGCCTTTAATTTGGTGTTGTTGGTGGCTCTAAAGTATTTTCCTTCGGTTTCTTTGGCGATAAATTTTAACAAGTCTTCGTCTATTTCTACTTGCTGATTTCTGTATTGTAATCTTCCTGTTCTTGGATCTCTACTAAAGGGCGATAATGCCATTCCTTTTGTGCCGATTCCGATTGTATATACTTTAATTCCGAGTCCTTTTGCCAATTCGGTGGCAGTTTTTGGATCTACAAAACCCGCGTTGTTTACTCCGTCCGTTAATAAAATAATGACTTTACTTTTTGCTTTACTGTCTTTTAATCGGTTTACGGCAGAACCTAACCCCATTCCTATTGCTGTACCACCTTCTAATTGTCCCCATTTTATTTCAGAAATGGTACGTTTTACAATTCCTTTGTCGCTTGTAATAGGTGTTTGTGTAAAGCTTTCGCCTGCATACACTACAATACCGATTCTATCATTTGGTCTTCGATTTACAAAATCTACGGCTACTTTTTTTAGTGCTTCTAATCGACTTGGTCTTAAGTCTTTTGCCAACATACTTGCCGATACATCTATTGCCATGACAATATCAATTCCTCTATTCGATTTGATTTTTTTGCTGATGGCAACATTTCTTGGTCTTGCCAAGGCTACGATAAAAACCGATAAAGCCGCCAATCGTAACACATATAAAAGCGGTTTTAATTTTGGCAAAAAAGCACTTTTTGCTTGAAATCCTTTTATGGTAGGGATCGACAATACAGCACTGTCTTTTTTACGCATTAAAAAATGCCAAATGGCCAATAAGGGTATAATGGTTAATACCCATAAAAAAGCGGGACTATGAAACTCAAAATTACTCCACATCTTTTCTCTCTTCTTTAGTTTCTATGATTTCTTCTGATGTTTCTTCTGATGCTATTTCTGGTGCAATAATTTTTGGCTTTAAGTGATGTACGACATCTTCGGCATCTTTTCTATCTTCTTCAATTTCGATTGCCAAAGGTTTCGATTTTGCAAATTTCACCAAATCGGCTTCTTGTAGTAAAGCTTTTAATTTACCAATGGTTTCATCTGTAGTTGCAATAACTCCTGATGTATGAAAATCGCTAAGTGTAGCTATCAATTCATCAGTTGTAATTTCTAGGGCAGGAATTTTTAATTCTCGCTCTATATAACTTCGGATGATTTCTGTTAACTCGCTATAATATTTCTTGATTTTATTATTTTGCCACAATAATTTTTCGTCTAATTGATGTAGTTTTTGTATCGCTTCTTCAAAAGGAGGAATACTTGGCACAACGATAGTTTCTTCTTCTTTCTTTTTGTTAAACACCAAATAATACAATACTAAACCGATGATTGCTAACGCCGCTAAACCCCACCAAATATAGCGCTTGTAATCATCAAAAATAATGGGCTCGCTTTTTATCGATTTGATTGGAAATAATTTTTGTTTTGTGGTGTCAATCGCAATAGTTGCCACATTTATCAACAAAGAATCGGTAAGATGCGCTTGATTGTTGATGTAAATTTGTTGTTGCGGAATGTAAAATGCGCCACTATCAAAACCCGTTAACAGGTATTTTTTAATAAGACTATTTTTAATGGTATCTATTTTATCTTCGGATATAATTTCGAGTTTTCCTAAAGCAGTACTATCCATTTTTGGAATGATGACGTTTTTGGTTTTATTTACGATGATTTTTAACTGAAATTGCTCACCAATTCTAATATTTGTGGTGTCAATGACTGCTTTTACCAACGGTTCTTGTGCAAAACCGATGCTCGATATTAATAATACTATGTAAAGTAGTTGTTTTTTCATGTTTTTTTTAGAGACCTCACAGGTTTTAAAAACCTGTGAGGTCTTGTATAATTTAACGTCCTTTGTGTTTAAAATATCCTAATAATTTTTTTACATAACTTTCATCAACACGTGTGTTAATGGTTCCTGCACCACTTCGTTTAAATGTTTTTAAATAATAATCGGTT
>CAMZMA010000160.1 GCA_947311815.1 uncultured Flavobacteriaceae bacterium | reverse complement strand
TCTAGAATTTTTATTGAAAGAAGTATCTATTCTAAATTTAAAAAAGATTTTATTGCAAAAGTTAAAAATCTAAAAATAGGAAATCCTAAAAATCCCGAAACGAATATCGGAGCATTAGTATCTTAAATGATACATTTTTTCAAAATATTAACTCATTAGCTCCTGCACATTATATAAAAATAAGCTCTTCAACCATAGAGACTATAGAATATTGGAATGTAACTGATAAATTTAAAGAGCAAAAGAACGATAGAGGAGAGCAATATTATATATTAAAACTTCAAGAGATATTAAAATCAGCAGTAGAGTATAGAATGATATCTGATGTACCTATTGGTGCATTTTTGTCGGGAGGTGTCGATAGTAGTGTTATTACAGCATTAATGAGTAAAAACTCCAAAGAACCGATTAAAACATTTACAATAGGTTTTGAGGAAAAAGGCTTTAATGAATTTGAATATGCAGATATAGTTGCAAATAAGTACAATACAGAACATAGAGAAATTATCTTATCTGGAAAAAACTATATAGAGACTATGGAAAGCCTTATTGAATATAAAGATGCTCCATTATCAGTTCCAAATGAAGTACCACTTTATTTAATGTCCAAAGAACTTAAAAAATATATTACTGTTGTTCTATCAGGAGAAGGTGCAGATGAAATATTTGGAGGTTATGGAAGAATTTTCAGGTCTCCATATGATTATGAACGAATTAAAAATATAGATAATTTAGGCTTAACAGATAGTGAAAAAGAAAACTTTAGTAAAGATTTTATAAAAAAATATTTACAAGATTCATTTAATAGTGAGCTAGAACATTTTATGAACATTTATCAATATACATCTTTTTCAGATAAAAAAAACCTATTAAATGAAAGTATAGATTTAGATGGTATAGAAGAAAAATTAATTAATAAATTTATGTATTATTTTGATGAGCTCAAAGATGAGTCTTATTATAATAAATTGATATACACTTTTGAGAAGATTCATATTGTTGGACTACTACATAGAGTCGATATGACAACAATGGCAAGTTCAGTTGAAGCAAGGGTACCTTTTGTTGATCATAGACTTGTAGAGTTTGCTTTTACCATTCCTATGAAATATAAATTAAAGTGGAATACAAAAGAAGATCAAAAGAATGCTAAAGTTCAAATGAGTGATAAAATTTCTGAAGTTTATGATATTCCTAAATATATACTTAAAAAATCATATGAAGACATTCTTCCAAATAGTATTCTATATAGAAAAAAAATGGGATTTCCTGTTCCTTTAAATGATTGGTTTGGTGGTCATTTTAATGATTATGCTAAAAAAATACTTTTAAGTAAAGAAGCCAAAGAAAGAAAACTATATAATATAGATAACATAGAAAAATGGCTTAATAGTGATAGATTAAGTACTGACCATAGTTTCGCAATGAAAATATGGATGCTCATCAATATAGAACTTTTTATGAAGAGGTATTTTCAATGAATATTGTTTTAGCTCAAATAACTATTAATCAGAACTATAAAAAGAATTTATCTAAAATATTAAATACTATAGAAAATAATAAATTTGATATTTTGGTTTTTCCTGAATTGTCACTTACTAGTTATGATTTAAAAAGAGCAATTAAAATACCAAATGATAAAATATTAGATTCTTTATCGGAGATACAAAAAAATATTAAAAAAAATAAAATAGTAATTGTAGGTACATTAATACATAAAAAAGACTTTATTTATAATGCTAGTGCTGTAATTTCATCAGAAAATATAAGTTATTATTATAAAAATACTTTAACTAAATATGATTCTATTTACTTAAATAATGGAACTGATACTCTAATTTTTGAATTTAAAAACTTTAAAATTGGATTTTTAATATGTAGAGACCAAGATAATAAAAAACTAATAGAAAAGTATAAAAAAATTAATTGCAATATCTTAATTCAACAGAGTGCACATTATTATAGTAAAGATATCGCACTAAAAAAGATTGATAAAAATATTGCAATGCCAATTGTTCGTGCTATTGATTCATCTACTTTATTTTGTAAAGTTAATGCAGTAGGCAAAAATAAAAAAAAATTATCATTAGGAAACTCAATGATAGTTAATAAAGAAGGTATTATTTTGAGGCAAGCAAATAAATTTCAAGAAGAGATAATTAAAATTAAAATTAAGGATAAAAAATGGTTATAGGATACACTTCAGGAGTTTATGATTTATTTCATATAGGACACTTGAATTTACTTAGGAATGCAAAAGGTATGTGCGACAAACTGATAGTGGGTGTTACCACCGATGAGTTGGTCAGTTACAAAAATAAAAAGGCTGTTATCCCGCATAATGAACGAATGGAAATAGTAAGAGCCATACAATATGTAGATTCTGTAGTTCCCCAAGAGAATATGGATAAGTTTGAGATGTGGAAAAAGTTAAAATATGATGTTATGTTTGTTGGAGATGATTGGTATGCAAGTGATAAATGGGAGGAGTTAGAAAAACAGTTTAGAGAAGTTGGGGTTAGAATAGTATTCTTTCCATATACGAAGGGAACATCTTCTACTCTTTTAAATGAAACATTGAAGAAGTTGAGAAATGAGTAAATTTTTTAAAATTTTTATGCTTCCGGTCTATATATTATCTAAATTCATTCCTAAAGATAATGGTCTAATTGTTATAGGGTCATCAAAAGGTTATGAATTTTCCGACAATAGTAAATATTTATACTTATATTTGTTAAACAAACAAAACAACAAAAAAATCATATGGATTTCAAGAAACAAGCAGATAGTTACAATGATAAAATATAATCCTTTTAGTGACATATAATACTCTGCATTATGCCCATTATTTTTTATCATTGTAACTATCTGCTTGTTTCTTGAAATCCATATGATTTTTTTGTTGTTTTGTTTG
>CAMZMA010000159.1 GCA_947311815.1 uncultured Flavobacteriaceae bacterium | reverse complement strand
GTTGTAACTTTCACCTGCTAGAGTTTTTCACCTAAATTGGTGAAAATAATTGAAATAGAAAAGTCTTGTAGGTGTTATTTTTACAGGACTTTCTGTTTCTTCTGACTTTAGACTTGCGGAGTTAAGGTGTTATATAATTACTTGCATAAATCGTTTTTTTTATAGATAAATTGTTAAAACATTTTAAATACCTGTTTCATATCTTAATGAAATAGGTATTTTTGTGTTTTAAAAACAAATTTTGAGAAAACTAAAACTTATTTGGGATTTTAAAGGAGAAGACGGTTTTGAAACCGCCAAACATCATTGTGTGCATTTAAAGGAGTTTGCCAACATAGAAAACCTGCCTTTTTATGAAGTAAATTTTACACAATTACATCCGTTACACACCATTGCTTTTATCATCATAAACGAAAAAGAAATGATTGCTTTTAGAGATGCTTTAAAACCTCACAGAGGAGAAATTGCTTCCTGATTTTTAAAATGCAAAACATTCGTTAAAAAAGAAGTACATTCTATTTTTATCCGTAAATTTGCTCAACTTTTTTAAGAAATAATTACAGATGAAAAAAATACTAAACCTACTATACTCAACGCGTTTAACCGCAATTTTATTCATAATTTTCGCCGTTTCTATGGGTGTTGCTACTTTTATTGAAAACGATTACGGCACACAAACCTCAAAAGCATTAGTGTACAATACTTGGTGGTTTGAAGGGATTATGATTTTCTTTGTCATTAATTTTTTTGGCAATATTTTTAGATACCGTTTGTACAGAAAAGAAAAATGGGCAGTGTTACTTTTTCATGTAGCATTTCTATTTATTTTGATTGGTGCAGGAATTACAAGATACATTGGTTTTGAAGGAACCATGCGTATTCAAGAAGGACAAATTACCAATAAATTTTTATCAGAAACCACGTATTTAAATATTATTGTTGATGATAATAAAGACCAAAAAATCTTTCATAAAAAATTATTACTTTCTTCTTGGGGGAAAAATAATAAAACTTTTCACGAAGAATTTAAAGGGCAAGAATTTGGTTTTAACTTGGTAAATTACATTCCGAAAGCAGAAAAAAAACTGATTGAAGATGAAAACGGAGAAGAATATTTACACTTTGTAGAATCTGGCGGAGGCTCTAGACACGATCATTATATTAAAAAAGGAACTACAGCAAACATACACAACAAATTGGTTGGTTTTAATGCCCCCAACAAAGGTTCTATCAATTTTATGTGGGTTGACGGAACTTTAAAAATGAAAACAATCGCCAACGGAACATGGTTTAGAATGGCAGATAAAAAAAGAGGCGAAATTACCAAAGATTCTTTGCAAGATTTCAAATACCTTACCTTACATAATGTGGGCGATATCCAATTTGTAGTACCAACACCACCGATAAAAGGAGACTTAAAAATGGTTTCTAACGAAAAAAAAGATGATAATTTAGATGCCGTTACTTTTGCCATCACTACAAATAATAGTACCAAAAAAATGGAATTATTAGGGGGGGCATACAGTACAGGAAACCTACAAGAAACAAGCGTTGACAACCTTAATTTTAGAGTTTGGTACGGTTCAAAAACCTTAGAAACACCTTTTAGTGTGAAATTAAATGATTTTCAGTTAGATAAATATCCAGGATCCGAAAGTGCGATGTCTTACGCAAGCGAAGTGACCGTAATTGCAAAAAACGAAACCTTTGATTTCCGTATTTTTATGAATCATATTTTAGATTACAAAGGCTATAAATTGTTTCAATCTAGTTATGATGTATCAGGCGAGTATGAAGAAACTCGTTTGTCTGTAAATCATGATTATTGGGGTACATTAATTACTTATATCGGTTATTTTATGTTATTTTTCGGATTAGTAATGATTCCGTTTGTAAAAGGAACACGTTTTGATGATTTAAAGAAAACACTAAATAAAGTGAGTAAAAAAAGAGCTGCATTGTCTATGCTATTCGCTTTTTTATCCTTCGGATTAACAGCACAACACACAGAAAATCATCAGCAAAAACCTATTACAGATCAGCAAATAGATTCTATTTTAAAAGCCAATATTGTTGATATACAACATGCCGAAAAATTCAATAAACTGGTGATACAAGATGCTGGCGGACGTATGAAACCTGTACACACTTTTGCTTCTCAATTGGTTAGAAAAGTAAGCAAACAAGAGATCTTTAAAGGCATGCAACCGAGTCAAGTTGTGTTGTCTATTTTAGAAAACCCGCGTTTTTGGTTCGAAGTACCATTTATTTATTTAGAAAAAGGAAATACAAAGATTAGAGAAGTTATCGGGGTTGATAAAGAGGCTAAATATGCAAAATTATCTGATTTTTTTGACAGTAAATTTTCCTACAAAATAGAAAAAAACGTTGCCGATGCTCAAAAGAAAAACATTAAAAACAAGTTTGAAAATGACTTTATCAACATAGACAAACGTGTTGGTTTGTTTTACACCGCTTTGGGCGGAAGTATTTTTAGATTTTTCCCGATACCCAATAACGAGAACAACAAATGGGTTTCGCAACCCGAAACGAGTCAAGCTAATTTTAAAGGAAAAGATTCTATTTTTGTTAGAAAAGTATTACCTTTATACACACAAGTTTTACAAAACGCCAAACAAAGCGGAGATTATACACAAGCCGATAAAATTTTAGATGGCATCAAAAAATTTCAACAAAAATTTGGAGCAGCAGTATATCCGTCAGAAAAGAAAATCAATTTAGAAATTACCTATAACAAATTTGAGATTTTTAATCGTTTGGCAAAATATTTAGGCTTTACAAGTTTGTTGCTCATTATTTTTGTGATGTTGCAAATTTTTTCTACCAAAAAATGGATTACTTTTATTGTAAAATCGCTTTATGGTTTTGCTATATTCTTATTTATTTTACACACTCTTGGGTTGGCTTCTCGTTGGTACATCAGCGGAAATGCTCCGTGGAGTAACGCCTACGAATCTATTATTTTTGTAGCTTGGGCAACACTTTTATTTGGGTTAATCTTTGGTAGAAAATCTTATTTAACGGTAACTGCCACTACTTTTTTAACCGCCATCATTTTGGCTTTTGCACATCAAAATTGGTTAGACCCACAAATTGCTAACTTACAACCTGTATTAAATTCGTATTGGTTAATGATACATGTATCTATTATTGTGGCAAGTTACGGCCCTTTTTCTTTAGGAATGATACTCGGTATTTTTGCTTTATTCTTAACCATTTTTACTACAGAAAAAAACAAAACAAAATTAGACTTAATTATTAAAGAGTTAACAGCAATTAACGAAATGGCTTTAACTGTTGGTTTAATTATGCTTACTATCGGAAATTTTTTAGGCGGTATGTGGGCAAATGAAAGTTGGGGACGCTATTGGGGTTGGGATCCAAAAGAAACGTGGGCATTAATTTCTATTATGGTATATGCCTTTGTATTACACATGCGTTTAATACCCGGTTTACGTGGTAGAATTACATTTAATTTTACGGCAGCTTTTGCATATCTATCAATTATGATGACCTATTTTGGTGTTAATTTTTACCTCTCTGGATTGCATTCATACGCAAGCGGAGACAAAGCTGTAACCCCAAGAGAAGCCTACTATTATATTGCTTTTTTAATTGTTTTAACCATTGCCGCTTGGTATAAGCATAAAAAGTATTACAGAAAATAAGTATGAATTCAATAACTAAATATTTTACCATTTCTTCAGAGAATTGGTATTTCTATCTAATTATTGGATTATTAACTTACTTTTTTCTAAAATGGATTTTCGGAAAATTCATTAAAGAAAAGAGTCCTAAAAATTTACTATCTTTTTTTTCTGCAATAATTATTACGCCATTTATATACAACACTTTAATAGTAATTTTCTTTTCTTTATTATTCTATGAACACCATCCTGATATCAAATTTAATAAAGATAAATGGGATACGAATCTCTATGAAAGATTTGAAATGAGAAAAAATATTGTTGAAAGTAATATTTTGCTTGGAAAAACAAAAAAAGAAGTTGTTAAAATACTAGGATTAATTGGTAAAGTAGATTCTTCTTCAAGAATAACATATGATATGGGTTCAGAAGATGATGGGCTTATGGGAATAAAAATGCATATCTTAACTATTGATTTCAAAAACAATCATGTAAATAAAGTTCGATATTTAGAATTCATTGATTAATAAAATTAACCAGAAAATATCGTACTTTTGTACATCAAATAAAAAAGAGACAAAACAAGATGTTTAATAAAATATTCAAATTAATTATTGCAGGCGCTGTTGCTGTTTGGGCAATATACGAGTTTACACAAGGTCATATTATGAACGGAATTTCGTTATTATTTTTAGCAGGAATCTTTGTATTCTTCTACTACAAAAACGAAATGATTTTAATGGCGTTTTTACAATTGCGCAAACAAAATTTTGAGGGTGCAAAAAAATGGTTAGACAAAATTAAAGACCCAAGTAAAGCATTGGTACAAAAACAAGAAGGTTACTTTAACTATTTACACGGTATTATGTTGAGTCAAACCAACATTACACAAGCCGAAAAATTTTTACGTAAAGCCGTAAAAATGGGCTTATCTATGGATCATGATTTGGCAATGGCAAAATTACAATTAGCAGGAATTGCCATGACCAAAAGACGTAAACGTGAAGCTACTATGTTAATGGCAGAAGCTAAAAAACTTGATAAACAAGGTATGCTAAAAGAACAAATGCAAATGATGAAAAAGCAGATGAAGAAAATTTAGGTTTTAAGTATGTCTATCAATATAAAGACCACTTAGGCAATATACGACTCTCCTATGCAGACACCAATAATAATGGAACGATTACCCAAAATGAAATTATTAAAGAATCGAGTTATTATCCTTTTGGTCTTAAAATGCGTGGGTTT
>CAMZMA010000158.1 GCA_947311815.1 uncultured Flavobacteriaceae bacterium | reverse complement strand
TCTTTTTTTATATTTCTAACTGCTTTAACGATAGGGTTTTGTTCTTATCTTTACAGTTTTAATTTACAATTACGTAATGGGTTTAATTATGTTAGTCTTCCATTGTTTTTATTTTATACATTATTAATAGGTGTTTTTCCGATACTTATTCATGTAATGATTTATGAAAATGTTAGTAGAAAAATCAATGAAAAAACAGCAAAAGAAGTAACAAAAAGCATAAATAACCCCCCTTGTAATGCTGGACAAAAAACAATAACTATTACCGAAACTAATAATAAGAATAGCATAAGAATAAATGCTAAAGATTTAATTTATTTAAGAGCACAGGGTAACTATGTTAGTTTCTATTTAAATAAAATCAATCATAAAATAGAAGAAAAAGTGTTGAGGATTTCATTATCTAAGGTAGAGAAGTTGTTGGTTAAAGAATGTCATTCTTTTGTGAAATGTCATAGATCTTATATTATAAACTCGTATCATTTTAAAAAAATTACAGGAAACGCCCGTTCTTATACTTTAGAATCACCTGTTTTAAAGCATGCTATTCCTGTTTCAAGAAGTTTTCCAAAAGAAAAATTAAACTCTTTAATTAGTAGTTTACAATAAAAAAATCCTATTCGTCCCAAAATAACGTCTTTTTGTAACAAGACGCTTGCTTTATTGGTTTTTAACCTTTTGAAGTGCTAAATTTGAGGTCATTATATTTAAAATAAAACTTAAATTCAGGGGATTAGGTTTTTTATAAAAGAGAAAAGTTTGTGCTTTTCTCTTTTTTTGATTGTAAGAAACTTTAGATTTGGTGTTTTGTCATGAAAATGAAATATATTTGTGTTCTTAATTTTTTTATGGGAACAATAAAAGTAAACAACATAAAACTGCATGCTTACCACGGATGTTTAGTTGAAGAGTCTAAAATAGGATCTGAATATCGAGTTGATATAAAAGTAAAGGTAGATTTAAAAAAATCATCAAAATCAGATTTATTGATTGATACAGCAGATTATGTACACCTAAATTTAATCGTAAAAGAAGAAATGGCAATGCGTTCTAAATTGTTAGAACACGTAGCAAAACGAATTTTAGATAGAATTTTAAAAGAACTTCCTATAGTAAAAAAAGCAAGAGTGAGTGTTGCTAAAATAAACCCACCAATAGGAGGAAACGTAGAAGACGTGGTAATTATCTTATCTAAAAAGCGGAAAGACTAAAAAAAACTTGTTCAAAACGATTAATTCCGTAAATTTGCACACCTACTTAAAAAGGTGTCGTGGCCGAGTGGCTTAGGCAATGGTCTGCAAAACCATGTACAGCGGTTCGAATCCGCTCGACACCTCTAAAAAATCTCTATTTCATTGAAGAAATAGAGATTTTGTGTTTTTATTATATTCCAAAGTAATTTGTTTTAAAAATCAAATTTTAATTGCACCCAAACTGGGGCTTTCTTTTCGTTGTCTAAGTTACTAAAAGAAATTCCTAACAAACGCACCGAATTTTTAAAGATTTCTTGGTACAATAACTCTTTTACTATAGGCATAAAGTCGGTTTTTGTTTGCATAAAGTTTGCAACTGTTTTACTTCGTGTTTGTTGTGTAAAATCGCTGTATTTTATTTTTAAGGTAATAGTTTTTCCTTTGGTTTTAGACCGCAACATTCTGCGTTCTAACTCATCAGCAATGGTATTTAAACGTTCTAACATAAATATTTCTGATGAGATGTTTTCTAAAAAAGTGCGTTCGGCAGCAATCGATTTTCGAATACGATTGGGTGTTACTTCGCTGTGATGAATTCCTCGTACAATATGGTAATAATGTTCGGCAGATTTACCAAACAATCGGGTTAACTCTTCTTTGGATCTTTGCTTGATATCTCGTCCGAAGAAAATACCATTTTTATTCATTTTAGCGGCGGTTACTTTGCCTACACCGTAAAATTTATTGATGGGTAAATTTTCTAAAAACGGAATTACTTCTGTTGGATTGATGGTTTTTTGTCCGTTGGGTTTATTAATATCCGAAGCAATTTTTGCCACAAATTTATTGATAGATATTCCTGCGGATGCACGCAACTTTACCTCATCAAAAATACGTTGTCTTATTTCTTTGGCAATAGCACTTGCAGATGGATTTCCTTTTTTATTCTGAGTAACATCTAAATATGCTTCGTCTAAAGAAAGTGGCTCAACTAAATCGGTATATTTATAAAAAATAGCTTTAATTTTTTGCGATATTTCTTTGTATCGATCAAAACGAGCAGGTAAAAAAATAAGCTGCGGACATCGTTTTTTTGCCAGTGTACCACTCATAGCAGAACGCACACCAAAAACACGTGCTTCATAACTTGCAGCCGCAATAACACCTCTTCTTCCATCGCCACCAACAACAATCGGTTTCCCTCGCAAACTCGGATTGTCTAATTGCTCTACCGAAGCATAAAACGCATCCATATCTACATGAATAATTTTACGAAAAGGAGGTTGAAGTTGCATTTACCAAAAGTACTAAAAAGGATTTACGAATTCTTTAAAAATTCGACGCTACTATCCGTAGCTTTTTGTAAATCTGACGACAATTGAGGTTTTGTCCAAGGGTGTTGAGTGGCAAAAACATGATTTGCTCCGTCAATGATTGCCAATTTGCTTTTCGGATTCCAGCAGTGTAAATTTTTAGCTTCATCAATCTGTACAGAGGTATCATCATCGCCATGAATAATTAAATGTGGTATTTTTAAAGTAGATACTGCTTTTTGTATGGTAAGACGTTCTTCGTTATCTATAAAATTGGTGTAAAATTGATAAAAATGAGGCATTTGCTGTTTTGTGCGCCCGTTTAACACATATTGCACACCGTCTTTTTGCCATTTTTTAAGCAAATCTCCTGTAGGGAAACGACTTTTAAAATCAGATACTCCTGCTAAGGTAATTACTTTTTTTATTCGGATATCTTCTGCCGATTTTAACAATACTATTCCGCCTCCTCTACTATGCCCCATCAAATTTAGTTGTTGATTGTCTTTTTCTGCATCAAACTCATTTGTGGTTGTAACCCAATCGATTACCGTGTGTAAATCATCTAATTCTTTGATAAAATTATTGTTCCCAAAAGCTTCTAAATCTGGAAAATCGATCGGATTCTTTTCTGTACCGCCATTGTGCGAAAAATTAAATTTTAGAAAAAAGAAACCTGCATTTGCAAATTCTTTTGCCATGACATTCCACGCACCCCAATCTTTATAGCCTTTGTAACCGTGACAAAAAATTAAAACAGGTTTTGGTTGGTTGTTTTCTTGGTAAAAAACATCTACTAAAATAGGTTTGTTGTGTTTTCCTTGTAAAAGGATATTTTTGGTAATTTTCATAGGCTAAAAATACAAAAAAGCATCTTCTAAATGCTCAATTTTTGTTTCCTTTTTATTGCTGATGATGGCAATGATATCAAACCGAACTTCTACATCTAAGCATTTGTTAATCACATAATAATCAATAGCAGAAACCAGTAGTTTTATTTTCTTCGGATTGATAAAATCTTGCGGATTTCCAAAATAATCTGAGGTTCTGGTTTTTACTTCAATAGCTACTAAAACGTCTTTTTTTAAAGCAATAATATCTACTTCGGCTTTTAAATAGCGATAATTCTTTTCGATGATTTTATAGCCTTTTTTTAACAAATGCTCAATAGCAATTTGTTCTCCTTTTTTACCAAGTTCGTTGTGTTGCGCCATATACTTTTATAAATCTAAAAGGGTTTGTTTTATTTATTTTCATTGTTGTCCGATTAAAACTTATAGTAATTTAACGGATGTAAGACGGTACGACATAAGATTTAAGATCTTAATTTTGTATTTCGTCATACATTACTATTTACTTTTTAAAAACCAAGGAGGAAGTTTTGTCTTTGCAAATATTTACACGCACTTTTCTGCCAAAAATAAGAGCTCTATTGTCTTTTTTATGACCTGCTGGAAATCCGAAGAAAACAGGAAAATCATATTCTTTTATCACTTTTAAAATCAGTTCTTCTGTGGTAGAACCCCACAGCGGATTGTTTGGTTTTACACTACTAAAATCGCCCACAACCAAAGCCTTTAAATGATCAAAATACCCCGCTCTTTTTAAGGTTTGTAACATTCTATCGATACTGTACTTTTGCTCGCCAACATCTTCAATAAACAATATTTTACTATCTGTAGAAATGGCACTTTTAGAACCCAACATACTTACAATTAAAGATACATTTCCGCCTACTAACTGTCCTGTTGCTTTTCCTTTTCGGTTGTAAGGAGATGATGTGATTTCGTAGGTCAATTTTTTGCCAAAAAGCGCTTTTTTAAACGAAGCAATAGTTTCGGCAATATCTTCGGGCTTGTTGCTTAAATTTACACCCATCATTGCATGCATGGTTTCAAAACCTAAGTTATGTATGTGGCAATGTAAAGCGGTAATATCAGAATATCCGATAATCCATTTAGGATGTTTTTTAAATTGAGTAAAATCTAATTTATCTAAAATATGAACGGTTCCGTAACCGCCTCTTCCTGCCCAAATTGCTTTGATGTTTGGGTTGTCTAATGCGTTCTGAAAATCGGCAGTTCGTTCTTTTATGGTGCCAGAAAAATGATGGTCATCACCAAATAAATGTTTGCTAAACACTACGTGTAACCCCCAACTTTCAACTAAATTTTTTGCTTTGGTTAACACTTCTTGCTTGCCCGATAATCTACCTGCAGGAGCTACCATCATTATGGTATCGCCTTTTTGTAAATAAGGAGGCTTCACAAGTGTTGATTGTGCGTTTGTAACCCAAATAATCATTAAAAATGATAAAAAAAGGAGTGTTTTTAGTGTTTTTTTCATGGTAAATTTACTTTTTGTAAATGTATTACTTTTCATTGGGAATCAAAACTCGGTTTTTTGTACTTTTGTCAATTCAAAAATGATTCCAAAAAAATCAGCAATAAAATAACAATGGATACATCAAAGAGATCTACCTCGTCGGCAGACAGGTACACAATTACCGCAGCATTACCTTACACTAACGGACCTGTTCATATTGGTCATTTGGCAGGTGTGTATGTGCCAGCAGATATTTACGCACGTTACTTGAGATTAAAAAATCGAGATATTGTGTTTGTTTGTGGGTCTGATGAACACGGTGTGCCAATTACCATTAAAGCTAAAAAAGAAGGAGTTACGCCACAGCAAGTGGTAGATAAATACCACGCAATCATTAAAAAATCGTTTGCTGATTTTGGTATTTCTTTTGATAATTATTCTCGAACATCCGCAGAGATTCATCATCAAACAGCCTCAGAAATTTTTACAAAATTATATAATGATGGCGAGTTTATTGAAGAAATAACTGAGCAATTGTATGATGCAGAGGCAAATCAATATTTAGCCGATAGATTTGTAGTAGGAACTTGCCCAAAATGCGGCAATGAAGAGAGTTATGGCGATCAATGTGAGAGTTGTGGCACAAGCCATAATGCGACCGATTTAATCAATCCGAAGTCTGCCATTACAGGAAATGCACCAACCTTAAAGAAAACAAAACACTGGTTTTTACCTTTAGACAAACACGAAGAATTTTTAAAAAAATGGATTTTAGAAGGGCATAAAAAAGATTGGAAACCCAACGTTTTAGGACAAGTAAAATCTTGGATTGATGATGGTTTGCGCCCAAGAGCAGTAACTAGAGATTTAGATTGGGGAATTCCTGTACCTGTTGAAGGTGCAGATGGTAAAGTATTGTATGTGTGGTTTGATGCTCCTATCGGATATATTTCTGCGACCAAAGAATGGGCAGCAAAAAACAATAAAGATTGGGAACCTTATTGGAAAGATAAAAACACCAAATTGGTGCATTTTATTGGAAAAGATAATATCGTTTTTCACTGTATCATTTTTCCTGCGGTCTTAAAAGCAGAGGG
This sequence comes from uncultured Flavobacteriaceae bacterium, assembly GCA_947311815.1. Lineage (GTDB taxonomy): Bacteria > Bacteroidota > Bacteroidia > Flavobacteriales > Flavobacteriaceae > Polaribacter. The sequence continues at coordinate 1,402 of CAMZMA010000158.1, read as the reverse complement.
GAGTTATATTTTACCAGAAAATGTACCTGCTAATGAGTTTTTAAATTTAGAAGGCAACAAATTATCTACATCTAAAAATTGGGCAGTTTGGTTGCACGAGTATTTAGAAGATTTCCCGAATCAGCAAGATGTGTTGCGTTATACATTAACGGCAAATGCGCCAGAAAGTAAAGACAACGATTTTACTTGGAAAGATTTACAGGCCAAAAACAATAATGAGTTAGTTGCTATTTTTGGTAATTTTATTAATAGAGTAGTGGTATTAACTAATAAATATTACGGCGGAAAAGTACCTGCTGTTGCAGATTTTACAGATATTGATGAAGAAACCTTAGAGAAGTTAAGAGAATTTCCGCACATTATTTCAAAATCGATAGAACGTTACAGATTTAGAGAAGCGAGTCAAGAATTGATGAACTTAGCACGATTAGGAAACAAGTATTTAGCCGATGAAGAGCCTTGGAAAAAGGTAAAAGTAGATGCAACACGTACACAAACCATTATGTATGTTGCTTTACAAATTGCTGCAGGTTTAGCCGTTTTGTCTGAACCTTTTTTACCGTTTACATCTAAAAAGTTGAAAGGGATTTTGAATGTCGTTTCGACTACGCTCAACGACCAATCGACGATGTTTAATGACGAAAACCATAATAAGCGTTCATTGAACGAAGTCGAAATGAACGACAAAGAAACCTCTTCTAAGAATGAGAACCGTATAGAAAATAGTTGGAATGATGTTTCAGAAAAAGAAATTTTATTACCTGAAGGACACCAAATAAACAAAGCTACCTTGTTGTTTTCTAAAATAGAAGATGCTACCATAGAAGCTCAATTAGAAAAATTACAAGCTACCAAAAAAGCCAATGAACAAGAAAAGAAAACGATAGCACCTCAAAAAGAAACCATAGAATTTGATGATTTTACCAAATTAGACCTAAGAGTAGGTACAATTGTTGAAGCCGAAAAAATGCCAAAAACAAAAAAATTATTGGTTTTAAAAGTAGATATTGGTATTGATGTAAGAACGATTGTTTCGGGTATTGCAGAAAGTTTTAAACCCGAAGAGATTATCGGACAACAAGTAACCGTTTTATGCAATTTAGCACCTAGAAAATTACGTGGTGTAGAAAGCCAAGGAATGATTTTAATGACCGATACAAAAGACGGAAAACTAGCCTTTGTTGAGCCTGCTGAAAAAATTGGAAATGGAAGTTTTATTAGTTAGAACGATTTATATAAGAATAGTAGCCGATTTCGGAAGCAGAATTTTTCAATTTACTACTAATGTTGATGCGGACTACAATGTTCGTGTTTACGAGAATTTTGGCTACTATTCTTATATAAATCGTTCTAACTAATAAAACTTCCATTTCCAATTTTTTCGGCAGGCTCAACAAAGGCT
>CAMZMA010000157.1 GCA_947311815.1 uncultured Flavobacteriaceae bacterium | reverse complement strand
TTGATACCTTAAAATCTAATAAAAAACAAGTGTTAGATAAGGTGTTTTCGATCACTCATGTAGGTTTGATGAATGCAGATAGGAATCCGAAAATTCTTTGGAAAGTTTTGGATGAAATTTGTGAAGAAAATAAACAATTTCAAGAAGATTTAGACATCAAATTAATTGGTAAAATTGCTGATGAGGTAGATGAGAGTTTAGAAAAGTATCCGAGGTTAAAAATTCATAAAATCGGTTATGTTTCTCATCAAAAAGTACGTGAATATCAACAATCATCGCAGGTGTTATTATTGGCAGTGAATCGTGTAAAAAGTGCCAAAGGAATTATTACAGGAAAAATATTTGAATACTTACAAGCCAAACGTCCTATTGTAGCAATAGGTCCTACAAATGGAGATTTAGCAGCAATATTAAAAGAAACAAATGCAGGTGTTATTGTAGATTTTGACGATGAAAAACAGTTAAAAAAAGAAATTTTAGATTTGTACAAACGTTTTAAAGAAAACACGTTGCAAGTAGATTCTGTAAATATAGCACAATATCATCGAAAGAATTTGACGCAAAAACTGAGTGACATTATTAAAGAAACCGTAAAAAAATGAAAAAAATAGTGACTATTTTAGGGGCAAGACCTCAGTTTGTAAAAGCGGCTGTATTAAGCAGAGTGATACAAAATTATCAAGAAATTGAAGAAGTAATTGTACATACAGGTCAACATTTTGATGCCAATATGAGCGAGGTTTTTTTTACCGAAATGGACATACCGAAACCTACGTATAATTTGGCAATTAATAGTCTGGGGCACGGAGCCATGACAGGGCAAATGCTAGAAAAAATAGAACAAATTTTGTTAGATGAACAACCCGATGCTGTGGTAATTTATGGCGATACAAACTCTACCATTGCAGGTGCTTTGGCAGCTAAAAAACTGCATATAAAAGTGGTGCATATTGAGGCAGGTTTACGATCGTTTAACATGCAAATGCCCGAAGAAATTAATCGGATTTTGACGGATAGAATTTCAGATTTATTATGTTGTCCAACCGATACTGCTATCAAAAATTTACACAACGAAGGTTTTGATAATTTACCCATTACAATTGAAAAAAATGGTGATATCATGAAAGATGCTGTTTTGTATTACGGCAAAACATCCGCAGAAAAATCTTCTATCATTGCAGATTTAAAATTAAAAGAAAATGAATTTGTTTTGGCAACCATTCATAGACAAGAAAATACAGATGACAAAGCTACTTTATCATCTATTTTTAGTGCTTTAGAGAAAATTCATCAAGAGAAAGAGGTGGTGTTGCCTTTGCATCCACGGACTAAAAAAATGTTAGAAAAATTCAATTTAAAACCTGCGATTACTTTGATAACGCCTATTGGTTATTTTGATATGCTAGAGTTGTTGCAACACTGTAATTTGGTGGTAACTGATAGTGGCGGTTTGCAAAAAGAAGCGTTTTTTAATAAAAAACACTGTGTAATTGCAAGAGAAGAAACTGAGTGGGTAGAATTGGTAAATAATGGTTTTGCTACTATTGTTGGGAGCGATACTCAAAAAATAATACAATCATTTCAAGATTTTCAAGATACAAATGCCGATTTTAGTCAGAATTTATATGGAAATGATGTAGGAGAAAATATTTATCAATCTATCAATCATTTAATCAACTAATAATTTGGGAATTGTATTTAAACAGTCGTTCAAAAACACGGTAATCATCTATTTGGCTTTTGCTTTTGGAGGTGTAAACGCATTGTTTTTATATACAAATATTTTAGAAGATGAGTATTACGGTTTGGTAACTTTCTTATTATCAACCGCTAATTTAATGATGCCCATTACCGCTTTTGGTGTTCAGTACACTATTATTAAATTTTTCTCATCGTATTCTACAAAAGAAGAAAAGGATAAATTTTTATCATCCGCAGTATTATTACCGCTTTTAGTAGCGATTCCTATTGGGTTTTTGGGAAATGTTTTTTATGAAAAAATAAGTATTTTTCTCTCTATTAAAAACCCGATTATAAAAGAATACACCTATATTATTTATTTGATAGCAATTGCAACTGCCTATTTTGAGGTTTTTTATGCGTGGAGTAAAGTGCAATTGCAATCGGTTTTTGGCAATATTTTAAAAGAATTATGGAATAGAGTAGTGGTACTTTTTTTATTGCTACTTGTTTTTTTTGATGTGATTTCGAAACCGCAATTTGTGTATCTCTTAACGGCAGCTTATTTTTTAAGAACTTTTGTAATGGTGTGGTATGCGTTACAACAATATTTGCCAAAATTTACATTTTCGTTACCTGATAATTTTACTGAGATTTTAAAGTATTCAATCTATATTATTTTGGCAGGAAGCGCAGGCGCATTTTTATTAGATATTGATAAATTTATGATTCCGCAAAAAAAAGCCATAGAAATGGTGGCGTATTATTCTGTTGGTGTGTATATTGGTTCTGTGATAGAAGCTCCAGGAAGAGCGATGGCTCAAATATTACAACCCTTAACTGCCAAGGCGATTAATGAAAATAATTCTATTGAAATTGCTTCTTTGTATAAAAGAAGCTCTATTAATTTATTGTTGATTTGTGGCTTGTTTTTTTTACTGATAAATCTTAATATTTCTGAAATGTATCGTCTTTTAGATAAAGAATATGCAGATGGAATTTTAGTGGTTTTTATGATTTCTTTTGCCAAATTATTTACGATGTCTTTGGGCAATAACGGCGCAATTATTTCGAACTCTAAATACTATAAAATATTATTGCCCTACGGAATTACCATGGCATTTGCTGTATATTATTTGAATGCTTGGTTAATTGATGCAATAGGAATTAACGGAGCAGCATTGTCAACATTAATTGTAATAGTTGTTTTTAATATTTTAAAAGTTTGGTATGTAAAAAGTAAATTTAAAATGTTGCCATTCACCAAAAAAACGGTTCAATTATTAATTGTTTTGTTGCTATTTTTTGTGGCATTTTATTTTTGGAATTTTTCTTTTCATCCTATTGTAAATATCCTTTTAAAAAGTAGCATTATTACTGTATTGTATGTTTTTGTTGTAAAAAAAATACATATTTCTGATGAAATTAATAGTTTACTGGATAAGTATATTTAGAGATAACAATCTACAAAATCTGCCAACATGTGTAGTAGTAAACCGAAGGAAATTACTCTGGTTTTAGTAAAAAAGCTTCCAACAAAATAGATGACTATCGCATAATATGTATGCAACGGGTGGAAATTAATGCTGCATCTGTTAGCGTCAAAAATAGGAGTTGCCAATAAATGATCTACATCTACCAACATGGTTGCGATAAAAATAAGTGATACTTTTTTCCAATCGTTTTTAAAAAACAAAAAAGCAATGCATACAGGGAAAATAAAATGCAATCCGTAATGGATAAGAAATTTAGCGGTCATATCAATTCAATTTCGAAATACTTTTTTTCACTACCTTCAATCTAGCGTTTTGATTGTCTATCGGCATAAAACCCTTCTTGAGTAAAAACGTGTTTTGAAATTTAATTGGTATCATTTAGTTGCAATCAAGTCTTTTGTATTTCGTCTAATAGTGAAACGGTTTGATATCTTTAGTCGGACACTGCTAATAAAATTATAATAATTTTATTCCTTTTTCTCTAAATTTTGTAAGCTCTTCATCTTCTGAATCTAATTCGGTAACAAGAGTGTCAATTATTGATATTTCACAAATTTTATATCTATTGCTTGTGTTTAATTTTTCAGAAATAGTTAAAGAAACCACTTTTTTAGATGCTTTAATCATCGCTTTTTTTAATTGAGCAATTTCCCAATCTATAGCGGTAATTCCGTCATTAATATCTAAATAACCAGTGCCTAAAAAACAAATATCTGCTTTAATTTCAGACAAAACTGCAATAGCGCCACCGCCTGTTGCTAATTGAGAACTTTTAGAAAGTTTTCCGCCAATAAAAATAACCTTACTGTCTTCTGAGATGTTGTTCAGTAAACTAATTGCCATGGTTAAACTAGGGGTGAAAAAGGTTAGGTTTGGGGTGTTAGAAATTAGTTTTACCAATTCTAAATTGGTAGAACCCCCACTAATAAGAATAACATTGCCGCTGTGAATTAACGAAAGTCCTTTTTTAGCAATAATAAATTTATTGTCTTGTTTGTAAACTTCTCTTTTTCTATCAGTATAAAAGTTAAACCCGTTAGAAACGGCGCCACCGTGTACTTTTTTTAATTTTTTTAACTCATCTAATTCTTTGAGGTCTCTGCGAACGGTGTCCATAGAAACTTTTAATATTCCTGATAAATCTGTTAATAACACTCTGTTGTGCAAGTGTACTTCGTCAAGAATGATTTGGTGTCGTTGTTTTTTTTTCAAAATTAGTTGTGTTTAATTGTAGGCTACAAATATAATTAATCTTTTTTTAAAGATCTTTCCTGATTTTTAGCGAATTCGATATTTTATTGCATAAAAAGGAGTTTTTTGTGTTTTTTTTGCTATTTTATTTTGTAGTTTTGTGTTATCTTAATTTTAAATTTTAATATATAATGAAAAACAAATTTAAATTTATTACTGTTATTGCTTTGTTGTTTTTAGTCAATGGAGTATTTTCTCAAACAGTAAATATTAAAGGTCTGGTAAAAGACAAAAAAACGAATGAACCTCTTCCGGGGGTTAGTGTGCTGCTCAAAGGGAGTTCTTTTGGTGGAGTTACTGATTTTAATGGTAAATATTCAATTAAAACAAACAATCCTAAAGGGAAAGTGATTGATTTTAGTTATTTAGGTTACAAAACAGTCTCTAAAAAACTTGCAGAGGGTGATCAAACCATAGATGTAAGTTTGCAAGAAGATTTATTAAACTTAGACGAAATTATTGTTACAGGAACTTCTGGTATTACTACCAAAAGGCAATTAGGAAGTGCAATATCATCGGTTAGTGCTAATGATTTAAGCGATAGTAAAGCTACAGTTAGTGTTGGAGAAGCTTTACAAGGTAAAGTAGCAGGAGCGTATGTGTCTAGAAACTCAGGAAATCCAGCAGGTGGTATTTCTATCCGACTTAGAGGGGCAAGTACTTTATCTGGAGGGTCAGACCCTTTGTATATTATTGATGGAGTAATTGTGAACAATCAATCTAATCAGGCTATTAATTTAGGAGGATATACTCAAAACAGGCTTGTAGATATTAATCCGAATGATATTGAAAGAATTGAAATATTAAAAGGAGCAGCAGCAGCAGCCATATATGGTTCTAGAGCTAGTAATGGTGTGGTGCAGATATTTACTAAAAAAGGAAAATCTGGAGCGCCAAAAATAACGCTTAGTTCTAGCTTTAACACAAGTAAAATACGAAAATACTTACCGTACAATGATGCGCAACTTACTTGGGATGCTAATAATAATGCAATACCAGCAACAAGGTATAATTACCAAGATTATATTTTTAGACAAGCTGCAGGTTCAGAAAATTCAATTAACATTACAGGAGGATCTGAAACAACTACCTACTCTTTTTCTGGGTCACAATATCAAAATGAAGGAATTGTTAGAAATACCGATTTTGCTAGAAAAACATTACGTTTAAGAATTAATCAAAAAATGTATGACTGGTTAGATGTTTCTTTAGGGTCATTTATATCGAGTAATAATAGTAATGATATGCCAAATGGTAAAAATTACGGGCCAATTACCGCTCTTCTTTTTGCTGATAATACTAAAACACAAGATCCTGATGAGTTTGGAAACTACCCAAGTGTAGGATTATGGATGCCTAGTGCTAGAGAAACTATTGACCGTGTAGATGCTACGCAAAAAAACTTTAGATCTATAAATGATATTCAATTAAAACTAAACCCTTTTGAGGGCTTTAGAGCAAACTATACTTTTGGGTTTGATCACTCTACAACCGAAGGGCTTTTGTACATTCCTAAAGGGGTGACTACAAGAGCAAATGGAGTTTCTCAAAAAAGCACAATAAACTCTAATATGTTTAATTCAGATTTTAATATGAGTTATACTTTTGATATTAATGATAATATTAAATCGACTACAGGTTTTGGTTATTCGTATCAATATGAAAAGAATGAATTTTTTGGAGTTTATAATGATCAAGTAGGGCCAATAGAGGGTGTTATTGTAACAAATCCTGCAACAGCAGTGTCTGGTGCTGATTATAGAAGTGAAGCTTCTTATTGGGGTGGTTTTTTACAACAAACATTTGGCTATAACAATCGTTTGTTTTTAACTTTAGCAGGTAGAATAGACGGGGCATCTGTGTTTGGTGTAAACGAAAGACAACAATTTTATCCTAAGGTAAGTAGTTCTTATAATATTTCTGATGAAGATTTTTGGCAAGATTCAGCTATTGGAGAATCAATTAATTCTTTAAAAATTAGAGCTGCTTGGGGACAAGCAGGAAATTTAACAGCATTAAGACCTTATCAAATTTTTACAAATTATGATGGTGCAAATTACAATAATAATATAGGGTATTTTGCTAGTACACAGCAAGGGAATGCAAACGCAAGACCTGAAAGACAAACAGAATTAGAGTTTGGGGCAGACATGTCTTTGTTTAACAATAATATAGGATTAGAATTCACGTATTATAAACAAGATATTACCGTTTTATTAGTGAAAAGAAATTTATCTCCATCAACAGGATTTGGTAGCAGATATGATAATATCGGAAATATGACAAACAAAGGGTTTGAGTTTCTTTTAAAAGCGAAACCTCTTCAAAAAGATTTAAAATGGAATTTAACAGCTACTTTTAGTACCAATAAAAATAAAGTAACCAAAGTAGAGGGAGGGCGAGTTGGTTTAGGAATGTTTGGAACATCTGTAGCGCAAACATGAGAGGCTGTTGGTGTTTTTTATGGCACCTATTTTGCAACGGATGCAAGCGGAAACAGATTGTTAGATGCTAATGGGTTTGTGCAAAGAGCAAGAGGTCATTATGAAGATATAACTGTAAACGGGCAAACTATTAAATCTCCTGTACAAGATTATGATGGTGCTGGACAGCCTACAGGAGCTATTTTAAGAAAAATTATTGGAGACCCAAATCCAGATTATACAGCTTCTCTTACTAATGAATTTGAGTACAAAAACTTTGGATTTAGATTTCAATTTGATTTTGTTCAAGGAAATCAAGTAATGAGTTGGGATAAAAGAATGGGGTATTTGTTTAAAGGAGGGCAACAAACGGCTTTAGAGTTAACAGGAGCAATACCAAAAGGAAGTTCAAAACCTAACTTTTTTATCTTTGAGTCTTTTATAGAAGATGGTTCGTATGTTAAATTAAGAGAAATTTCGTTTTACTATAACTTAAAAATAAACAAACCTTATATCAAAAATGTTAAATTCACACTTAGTGGAACAAACTTAATATCTTTTGATAATTATTATGGATTTGACCCAGAAGTGAATACTGAGGGGCAATCTAATGGAGTTAGAGGTCAAGACATGGCAAATGTGCCAATTCCTCAAGTATATAAATTTGGTATAATTCTTAATTTTTAAAAGAAATAAAATGAAAAAAATAGTTAACATATTATTCGTGTTTATTGTTGTATTAACATCTTGTGATAAAGATTTTAATAACGTAAATCAACCTGCGGAAGATCAGGTATTAAGCACAAAATCAGGGCTACTTACAGTTGTTGTTGGTATGACCAATCATTTTACCACTTCTACATTAGGAGCGGTGGTAGAAATACCAGGATTAAGCACTAGAGAATTAGGAGATTTATTAACCTATGTTACGCCACAAGAATTAGTAGCAGGAGGTGCAGGATTGCCAAATGACAATGCTGGTATTACTAGGTTATGGAGTAGGCTTTTAAGAGATAAAGGAGCAGCAGAATCTATTTTAGCAAATGTTGATCTTATAGATATGGATCCAGGCACAAAGTCGGGTTTAAAAGCATATGCTAAGTTTTTTAAAGCGATGACGTTAGGTTACTTGATTCAAAATTTTGAACAAGCGCCCATTAATAATGATAAAGAAGGTAATGCAACTTTTAGTAATAGATCAGAGGTATTAACAGAGTGTATTAACCTTTTAGAAAGCGCAAAGTCAGATATTGCTTCTAATGCGATGTCTGCTGAATTTTCAGTATATTTATCAGGATTAGATTTGCCAAATATGATCAATGCTTATTTGGCGAGATACAATCTTTTTGCAGGTAATTATGACGCAGCAATAACGGCTGCAAATGCTGTAGATTTAACCTCTAAATCAGAATGGATGTATGATGGAAGTACGAATAAAAACCCTGTGTTTTCATTTGCGGTTTACAATTCTCCTGATACAAAACCACAAGATAATTTTGGTTTAACAGGAGCTATGATTCCTGAAGTAGCTGATGGAAGAATTGGGTTCTACCTATCATCATCTGCTGAAGTTGAAGTAGCCGAATTCGGGGCGCATGGTGTAGAAAATCTTTTAGGTTTTTATGATGCAGGAGATAAAAGTATTCCTGTTTATCTTCCTGGTGAAATGTTGTTGATTAAAGCAGAAGCATATGCCATGAAAAATGATTTGGTTAATGCTGTCGCAAATATTAATTTGGTTCGTCAAAAAACAAACGATGTATTTGGGGTAAATGCAAATTTAGGAGCTTGGGCAGGTAATGCAAATAGTCAAAGTGATGTTCTTGATGAAGTTTTTAAAAATAGATCAATAGAGTTGTTTATGACGGGTTTAAGGTTAGAAGACTCTAGAAGAATACATGGTAATTTTACGCCAACTGCAACTGCTGATTATATAAGTGAAAGAAATCGTAATTTTTATCCTTATCCATTTGAAGAGAGAGAAAACAATACGAACACTCCAAGTGACCCTAGTATATAATTTAAATTTTGTAATTTTTAAAGGAAGCTATCTTGATAAGATAGCTTCTTTTTTTTGCAGTAATTTTGTTGAGATTCTAGTAGTTTTGCAATAAAAAATAGCAAAATCAAAATATTTAACATATATTCGTGCAAGTAATTAACCTAAACAATAAACAAATGAAAAAAACTAAAGCACTTATCGTAGCTTTTTTATTGTTATTGTTTGCACATAATATAGATGCGCAAACCGTCACAATAAAAGGAGTTGTTACAGAAAAAAGTACAGGATCTCCACTTCCTGGAGTAAATGTAGTAATTACAGGCACTTCGTATGGGAATGTGACTGATTTTAATGGAAAATACAGTATTAAAGCAAAAGATATTGCTGGTAAAAGTATTGTGTTTAGTTATGTTGGCTACAAAGACAAAGCATTTAAGTTAAACGGAGGAGGTCAAACTCTAAATGTAGTTTTAGAAGAAGACTCAGAAAATTTAGATGAAATTGTAGTCACAGCATTAGGGATAAAAAAATCTGCAAAAGCTTTGGGGTATTCGTTAACTGAAGTAAAAGGAACGAGTTTGTCTGAAGTTAAAACAACCAGTGCCATTAATTCACTTCAAGGTAGAGTTGCAGATTTTTTTATCCCTAATGCTGTTACTACAATTTCATCTAAATTTTCTGAGTCTTCT
>CAMZMA010000156.1 GCA_947311815.1 uncultured Flavobacteriaceae bacterium | reverse complement strand
TTATACGCCATATTATTTTACTTTGGGTGGTCACGCCTCAAAGCGTGACGACCTCCTCGTCCCAAACGAGGCGCGATGACCGGGCTACGCTACACCCCGAATTGATCATCTTCAAGAAATCGTTTGATTTCTCTTTTTTGCGGAGAGACAGGGACTCGAACCCTGGCGACAGTTACCCGTCGACAGATTAGCAATCTGCTCCATTACCACTCTGGCACCTCTCCTAATCAATAACTAATAAATAGTTAAAAATTGCGAGTGCAAATGTATTATTAGAAAACTACTTTTGCAAGTTATTTATGCATTTATTTCGCCTATTCTGGATATTCTACACGTAAATGATACATATTCATCAACTTCTTTTTGATTACCTTTTTTATTTGTTCAATTTCTCTAAAAGTAACATCTGAATTTATAAACTGATTATCAGCTTTTTGCTTCTCAACAATTTTATCAATCAAATCATTTATAGATTGTGACGTTGGTGTTTTTAAACTTTTAGAAGCAGCTTCAGAAGCATCAGCAATCATTAAAATTGCTGTTTCTTTAGAAAAAGGAATCGGCCCTTGATATTGAAACTTTTTCGGATTTACTTTTTCATCAGGGTTTTGTTCTTTCTCTTTCATATAAAAATAATACACCAAACTTGTACCATGATGCGTTCTAATAAAATCGATAATTCTATCTGGTAAATTGTATTTTTTTGCCAATTCTATCCCCTTAATTACATGATCTGTAATAATACGAGCACTATCTCTTGGCGATAAATCGTTATGCGGATTGACACCTGTAGATTGGTTTTCTATAAAATACTGCGGATTTAACATTTTACCAATATCATGATACAATGCACCTGTTCTTACCAACATTGAGTTTGCACCAATTTCATTTGCCGCAGCTTCTGCTAAATTTGCCACTTGCATTGAGTGTTGAAATGTTCCTGGAGCAATTTCATTCAATTCTCTTAACAACTTTGTGTTGGTGTTAGATAATTCTAAAAGTGTAACGTCAGACACCAATCCGAAAACTTTTTCATAAAAATAAATAAAGAAAACCGATAAAAAAGAAAGCAAACCATTAAATGCAAAAAGCAAGAAATATTGCCAATTAATTTGAGATGCATTTCCTTCTTTTATGATAGAAAACGCAAAATAAGTAATCATATATACTAAGGTAATTTGCCCAATAGAAATAAACAAATTGGCTCTTTTATACAATTCTGATACCGTTAAAATAGTAACGATGCCTGCAATTATATGTAAGTAAATAAATTCAAAACTATTGGGTACAATAAATCCTAAAAGCAATACGGTTAACACGTGTGTAAACAAGCCTAAACGGGCATCAAAAAAAGCTTTTAAAACAATTGGCAAAATACTTAAAGGTACAATATAAAGATAATCTGAATTGTATTTTATAACAAGTGTTTGCACCAAAACCATTAAGAAAATATTAAAGAAAATAAAGGTAACTTTGGTATTGTTTTCAAAGATTTCTGTTCTGTTTTTCCAAAGAAAAAGCAGTAACATCAACAAGGCTAAAGAAACCAATACGGTATAACCAAAAACAATCCAATTATAGTTAGACTCTGTCCAAACTTTAGATTCAAATTCTGTTTTTAATGATTTTAAAATGGCTAATTTTTTCCCTTCTATGATATCTCCTTTTAACATAATCAACTCACCGTCAGACACTTTTCCTTTTGTGTAAGAAATATCACTTAACGCTTCATCAAGAGCTTTTTGAGTAAAAACAGCATCAAAAGTTACATTTGGTTTTACAATACTAGAGAGAATGGTTAGTAGTTCGTTTTGTCCAAAAGTATAAGGAGAGTCGCCAATATTATTCGAAATAATTTGAAAAACATCATTAGAAGATAATAATTGATTGCAATTAATATTTTCAATAGTATTTAGCTTGCGTAAAACAATAATTTCGTTTTTATTATCAACTTTACCTGCATTTATATCATCTAAAAATCCTTTTTTATAAATGGTATTTATAATACGTTTCCCGTTTCTTTTTAAAACAGAAATATCTGACACAGACACAGAATCATTCGCTTCTAAAAGCGCTATTTTTGTATTAAAATCTTTTTTAACATTCGCTACAACCTCTTTATCATACTCAAAAAACAATTTAGAATTGCGTTGTATTTCATTTTTTTCTTTTAAAATTTCTTCGGGTGTTTTTTGAATAGCAAAATCAAAAGGAGCATACAAATTAGCGTATTGCCAAGGTTTTCCTTTACTAAAATCATATTTAAAATGACCTCCTTTCGGAAATAAATAAACAATTAAAAAAGTGGTGATTAAAAACAACATCACTTTAAAAAAAATGGTATTGTTTTGGTAAATTTTATTAATTATTTTGCTCATAAGACGCTTGTATCGACAACAAATTTAAGCAAAAAAAAGGAGGCTAAAAATTCATGATCAATAATAAAACAAAAATCGATTAAAATTGGTATTTTCGCAGTAAGAAAAATTAAAAAAAACATCAAAATATCATGAAAGAAGTCGTTATCGTATCGGTTGCAAGAACACCAATTGGTAGTTTTTTAGGAAGTTTATCTTCAATACCTGCCCCAAAATTAGGAGCGGTTGCCATAAAAGGAGCTTTAGAAAAAATAAATCTAAATCCTAATTTGGTCGAAGAAGTTTTTATGGGCAATGTAGTTTCTGCTGGTGTTGGTCAAGCGCCTGCACGACAAGCGGCTATATTTGCGGGCATCCCAAATACAGTACCTTGTACAACGGTAAATAAAGTTTGTTCTTCTGGCATGAAAGCGATTATGTTGGCTGCACAAACCATTGCTTTAGGTGATGCCGATGTTGTGGTTGCTGGTGGAATGGAGAACATGAGTTCAATTCCTCACTATCATCACGCCAGAAAAGGAAATAAATTCGGTCCAATAAAAATGGAAGACGGTATGCAAAAAGACGGTTTGGTAGATGCTTATGAGCAAGTTGCAATGGGTGTTTGCGCTGATGAATGTGCGGCTGAATTCAATTTTTCTCGTGAAGACCAAGATAGAATTGCGATTGAATCTTACAATCGTTCTGCGAAGGCTTGGGCAGATGGAAAATACAATGATGAGGTTGTTCCTGTAGAAATTCCTCAAAGACGTGGAGAACCTATTATTTTTTCTGAAGATGAAGAATACAAAAACGTAAAAATGGATAAAATTCCTGCTTTACGTGCAGCTTTCACAAAAGACGGAACGGTGACTGCTGCAAATGCTTCAACCATAAATGATGGTGGTGCTGCTTTAATTTTAATGTCTGCTGACAAAGCAAAAGAACTAAACCTAACACCTTTAGCAAAAATTAAAGGGTATGCAGATGCTGCTCACGAGCCTAATTGGTTTACCACAGCTCCTGCAAAGGCTTTACCTAAAGCACTTACAAAAGCAAATATTTCTATTGATGATGTTGATTATTTTGAATTAAATGAAGCTTTTGCTGTGGTTGGTTTGGCAAATATGAAAATCTTAGGATTGTCAGAAGATAAAGTAAATGTAAATGGTGGCGCCGTTTCTTTAGGGCATCCTTTAGGAGTTTCTGGAGCGAGAATTATCATCGCATTAACATCTATCTTAAAGCAAAACAATGCTAAAATTGGTGCTGCTGCTATTTGTAATGGTGGTGGCGGTGCAAGTGCCATGGTTATTGAAAGGATTTAACAATTTTATAATAAATTTAAAGACCTATTTTTATAACTTCTCGTAAAACAATTAACTCTCAAAATAACAATTAACAAATAACCATTCACTAAAATGTTATACGGAATTTGTAATCTTAGTATTGTTCCTCTTCGTTTTGAGCCAGCTGATACATCAGAAATGGTGAGTCAAGTTTTGTTTGGCGAGCATTTTAAAGTGTTAGAAAAGCAAAAAAATTGGAGTAAAATTAAATTGCATTTTGATGGTTATGAAGGCTATATTGATAATAATCAATACGAAGAAATATCCGAAGAAATTTACCAACAAATCTCTATTGAAAAACCTATTTTTTCTGGCGAATTGGTAGATTTTATTACCGACACTAAAAATCAGCTAACCACTATTTCTATCGGTAGTTCATTGCCTTTTTTTGAGAATCATCAGTTTCAAATAAACACAACTCGTTTTTCTTATGACGGAAAAACATTTTCAAAAAAACTACCGAAAGAAACTCTTTTAAAAACAGCTTTCTTGTTTTTAAACGCACCTTTTTTATGGGGAGGGAAAACACCTTTTGGACTAGATTGTTCTGGTTTTACACAATTAGTGTATAAATTATGCGGTTACCCTATTTTAAGAGACGCAAAACAACAAGCTACTCAAGGCGAAGTATTAAGTTTTATTGAAGAAAGCGAACCTGGAGATTTGGCTTTTTTTGATGATACCGAAGGGAATATTACGCATGTTGGTATTATTATGAAAGACTACTACATAATTCATGCTCACGGAAAAGTACGGATTGACATTTTAGATCATAGCGGAATTTACAATGTAGAAACCAAAAAACACACTCACAGGTTACGTGTTATTAAGAAAATTATTTAAGCTTTACTTCTGAATAATGAAAATAGCGGGTCGTTTGTGTAAGTCTGGTTGTTGCTGTTTCCACTCTTTTACCGTATAGGTTTTGATATATTCTGTAGGCAAGGTAATATCTGCTGCAATACACAAACGAGTTGTAGGTGTTAATGAAGCTTTTAATTCTGCAAACATTTTTTCGTTCCGATACGGAGTTTCAATAAATAATTGCGATTGATTTTTATCTTTAGACAATCGTTCTAAATCTTTAATTGCTCTTTTACGCTCTCCTTTATCGATTGGCAAATACCCATTAAACGCAAAATTTTGACCATTCATACCAGAACTCATCATCGCCATTAAAATGGACGAAGGTCCTACCAACGGAACAACTTGCACACCTTTTTCGTGTGCCATTTGCACAATAACGGCTCCAGGATCTGCTACTGCTGGCACACCTGCTTCTGACAATAATCCTACATTTTTTCCTTGTAAACAAGCATCTAAATAACTTCTTATTTCTAATTCATCAGCATATTTATCTAACAGCATAATGGTTAAAGAAGGTTGCGATTTTTTAGGTGATATTTTTTTAATAAACCTACGAGCAGATTTTTCGTTTTCTACAATATAAAAATCGACTTGCTCTACCACTTTTTTTACTGATATCGGCATTACTTCTAATGGTTCTGTATCTCCTAAAGTAGTAGGAATTAAATATAGTTTTCCTATCATTATATTTTGCTTTTAAATTAAAAAAGGCTGTAAAATAGTGATTTATTGAATCTTAAAATTTAGTAGTATTTAGAAAGTCAATTTTTTTCTTAAATCTTCTACGTATTTTCTAAATTGCTTGTCGGTTTCCGCTAAATTATCTACGGTTTTACACGCATGTAATACGGTGGCATGATCTCTTTGACCAATTTGATTACCGATACTTGCCAACGATGTTTTGGTTAATCGTTTTGCAAAAAACATTGCCAATTGACGTGCCTGCACAATATGACGTTTTCTGGTTTTTGATTGTAGCGTAGAAACATCCATATCAAAATATTTAGAAACTTCTTTCTGAATAAAATCAATTGACACTTCTTTTTTGGTGTTTTTGGTAAATTTATCTACAATTTGTCTTGCCAATTCTAAAGAAAATTCTCTTCTATTAAAAGACGCTTGTGCAATCATAGAAATAATAACACCTTCTAATTCTCTAACATTAGATTTGATATGTTTTGCAATATATTCAATAATTTCTTCTGGCATTTCAACACCATCTCTAAACAATTTATTTTGAAGAATAGAGATTCTTGTTTCGTAATCTGGTGCTTGTAACTCTGCTGATAATCCCCATTTAAAACGAGACAGCAAACGCTGTTCTATATCTTGCATATCAACAGGCGCTTTGTCAGAAGTTAAAACAACTTGTTTACCATTTTGATGCAAATGATTAAAAATATGGAAGAATACATCTTGTGTTCCTGTTTTTCCTGATAAAAACTGCACATCATCAATCAACAAAACATCTATCATTTGATAAAAATGAATAAAATCATTTCTTGTATTCGATTTTACGGAGTCTATAAATTGCTGTGTAAATTTTTCCGAAGAAATATACAACACTGTTTTATCTGGATATTTATCTTTAATTTCTACCCCTATTGCGTGAGCTAAATGTGTTTTTCCGAGTCCAACACCACCGTAAATTAACAACGGATTAAACGAAGTTCCTCCTGGTTTATTGGCGACTGCCATTCCCGCAGAACGTGCTAATCTATTAGAATCTCCTTCAATAAAATTATCAAAATTATAATTGGCATTTAATTGAGATTCTATCTTTACTTTTTGCAACCCTGGAATTACAAACGGATTTCTCAACTCTCTCCTATTTGCTTCTAAAGGAACGGTTACTTTTTGTGGTTTTAACGGGTTTCTATTGGCGCTAGGTATTTTTACAATTTGTGGCCTGTTACTACTGTAGGTATTTTCCATACGTACATCGTAAATCAGTTTTGCATCCGCCCCCAATTCTCTAACCAAAGATACTCTTAATAATTTTATATAATGTTCTTCTAACCATTCGTAAAAAAATTTACTAGGTACTTGAATTGTTAATGCTTCACCTGAAAGCTTTACTGGCTTAATAGGTTCAAACCATGTTTTATACGCTTGAGGTTTTATGTTGTCTTTTATAAAGGACAAACATTCATTCCAGACTGAAGAAGCAGTTTTAGTCATTATTAATAAGAAGGAATATTATGGTTAATTACTCGGGTTTTTCTTTTTCTTTAGGGACTACAAAAATGTGAATAAAATTCAGTATAAAAAAATGGTTTTGCTATTGATTATTAATTATTTTTTTCGTAAACTCACCGAAATTTTTAATAAAAAACATGACGAAACATCATTTATCCTCATTTAGAGTGCGTTACGGAGAAACCGACCAAATGGGTGTGGTTTATCACGGAAATTATGCGCAATATTTTGAACTAGGACGTACCGAATGGTTACGTTCTTTAGGGGTTACTTACAAAGATATGGAAAAAAGTGGAGTTATGATGCCTGTAATCTCTTTAACTTCAAAATTTAAACGTTCTGCTTTTTATGATGAAATTTTGACTGTAAAAACAATCCTTAAAAAAACACCTACTGTAAAAATTGAATTCGACTTTGAAATTACCAATGAAAAAAACGAAATTATTACGCTTGGAAACGCCGTTTTAGCATTTTTAAACAGCAAAACCATGAAACCAATGCGTTGCCCTAATTATTTATTGAAAAAACTCACTATCTAACTTCTTTAATTTCTACTTTATATAGGTTTTCAAAAATAGTAAAAATAGCTTGAGCCTCTTTTTTTCTGATGGAAATTACATACTTACAATCTAAAGCCAAGTCTTGTTTTATAATTTCAATTTTCTTCTCTTTAATGACACGCATTACTTTGTTCATCACATCATATCCAAAAGTTAATTGATACTCTATATTAAGTGTCTTGTCTATAATCTCTGATGCTTCTAAAGCATATTGAGCAGAAGTTTTATACGCATTTATCAATCCGCCAACACCTAATTTTGTGCCTCCAAAATATCGTACCGATACAATTAAAATATTGGTAACATTATACGATTGAATTTGCCCATATATTGGCATTCCCGCAGAATTATTAGGTTCACCATCATCATTGGCTCTAAATCTTGGGTTTTCTACGCCAATTTTCCAAGCATAACAAAAATGACGTGCCGCATGATGTTTTTTTTGTAAACCAACAAGTGCTTCTTTAACCTCTTCCTCGTTTTTTACAGGAAATGCATATCCGAAAAATTTACTGTTTCGATCTTTAAAGAGTGTTTCTTCAGACGGTTTTTCTATGGTCTTGTACGCATCATTTTCCATTAGGCTAAAACTACTAATAAAATACTAATAATTGCCAACCCAATACCTATCCAATTTTTTTTAATCAATTTTTCTTTGAAAAACACCAACGCAAAAAGTGTTGTAAAAATAACGATTGCCACATTATTGATGGTAAACAGTGTAGAACTTTCCATTCCTTTGGTATGTAATGCTTTTAATAAAAAAACCATCGAATAATAATTTACAATTCCTAAAAAAACACCTCCAACAATACTTTTATAACTAAATACAACTGTAGTTTTTGTTATTTTAATTAATAAAGAAAGTAATCCAATAAAAAAAGCGGTCCCAAAAATAGTGGCTAAAAAAAGCGGAATAGTATCTTTTGGAACATAATTTTTTTCAATAAATTTTAAAGAAGCATCAATAGTTCCCGAACCTAAAAACAAGAGTAAAGGGAGTAATAAATTTTTAAATTTTACAGGTGTTTTATCGCTTTTTGCTGATGATAAATACACCGCAACCAAGGCTAATAATATCCCTATTATTTTCACAAAACCTACACTTTCTTTATACACAACAATTCCGAAAACAACAGGAATTACTACTGACATTTTACCTGCAACAGAAGCTACTGACAAGCCATTTCTTTGTGCGGTTAACGCCATGACAAAAAAGATACTTATAAATAAAAAACCCAAAAATAACGCTCCATAAAACCACGGTTGATTGGGTATTTGAGAAGTATCTACCGCAACGTTAGACATAAAAAAACCAACAGAAAAAGCAATACTATAATTGATGACAATAGCTTGTAATGTATCAATTTTATAAACATCTAATAGTTTAAAAACAACAAACAACCCGCTTGAAAACAATACACTTAATACCAAATACAACATCTAAAACCCTTTTTTTTGTAACAAATGAACAACATCTTCTTTTTGCGGAATTAAATGCCAAACTTTCATTTCTAACTGGTTGGCTGTAGCTGTATTTTCTTTGGTGTCATCTATAAAAATAGTTTCTGACGGAAGCAAATTGTTTTCTTTAAGCACAAACTCAAAAATATTTTTATTTGGTTTTCTAAAATGAATTTCGTGTGATAAATAAAACTGCTCAAAACAATTTTTAAACTCATTATACAATGCCATTCCCCAATTGTTTTTTATCCAAGAAATATGCAAATCGTTTGTATTGCTCAACAAAAACAAACGGTATTTTTTACTTGCAGCCAACTCTTTTAAAAACTGCAATCGATACTTTGGGAAATCTAGTAAAATAGCGTTCCACGCACGTATTAAATGGGCTTTTTTTACAGCACATTTTTGGTGATAGAAATCTACAAATTCATCCGTAGAAATCAAGCCTTGTTCGTATTTGTAATATACTTGCATCATCTCATCAGAAATTGATGTGACACCTAATTTCGCCATTTCTTTAACGGTTGCTTCTTTGTCTAAATTGATAAAGATATCGCCAAAATCGAAAATGATATTTTTAATCATTTACATATATTTTTAACACATCATTTTTGATGTTTTTTGTTACTATTTCTTTTTTATGCTTTAAAATTGGGGCTTCTACGCCATTTTTAAAACAAACATTTCCTGTAAAAACTCTCGCTTCATCCCACAAATTCTCATCAATAAAGGTTTGTAAGGTTTTTGCACCCCCTTCAATAATTACAGACTGTATTTTGTGTTTAAAAAGTATTGTTACAATTTGTTTGGCAACATTATTAGAAAAATCAATCGCCTCAAAAGCGGTGTTTTTTTCAGTTGACTCTAGCTTCCCCCCTCTTTTTTCTATAAAAACAATTGTCGGAATACTTTTATCAAAAACATGAGCGTTTTTTGGTATTCTCAAACCTCTATCTAACACTATTCGCACAGGAT
>CAMZMA010000155.1 GCA_947311815.1 uncultured Flavobacteriaceae bacterium | reverse complement strand
TCGCTTTTATAATTCTTTTAAGAAGATGGAAATTGAAGAAAATATTTTTAAAAACCGATTGGGTTTTAACTCTAGTTTCATGTTTTAGTATATTAAACGCTTTAGAGTTTTCTTATATTTTGATTCCTAATTTAGATAGACTCCCTTTAAGACGTATTGTCCTATTCTCTAGTATTAGCTTACCTTTTTTGTTGATTGGTGCTTTTATTTTCTTTAAAATTTTTAGTTTCAAAGAGCGGATACAAGTGATTTTTATTGGTGTTCCTACAATTATTTTAGGAGCTTTTATTTGGTTTTATTTAATAGGTCCAAAAATTTTACCAGTGATTGTTTAAAATAATTGTATTTTTACTTTAGATATTAAATTCTCAATGCCCAATAAAAAAACATCTGCATTACACGAAAAAAAAGGAGTTCCGCAACCAGCAACGACCAATATTTCTGCGGCTAATAAAATTAAACTTAATAGAGGGAAACAAACTTCTACCTCTAAATTTGTTGCCGAAATTTTAAAAGGAAACATCACTTTTTTAAGTAAAGCGATTACCTTGGTAGAAAGCACAAATGCAAAACATCAACAAAAAGCAAATGAGATTTTAGAAAAATGTTTGCCGTTTGCTAACAAATCGGTTAGAATAGGAATTACAGGTGTTCCAGGTGTTGGAAAAAGTACTTTTATTGAAGCTTTAGGAAAACACCTTACAAAACAGGGTAAAAAAGTAGCGGTTTTAGCGGTTGACCCAAGTAGTTCTGTAAACAAAGGAAGTATTTTAGGCGATAAAACCCGAATGGAAGAGTTGGTTACCGATAAAAATGCGTTTATCCGCCCCTCACCTTCTGGCAGTTCTTTAGGTGGCGTTGCGCAAAAAACCAAAGAGAGTATTATTTTATGTGAAGCTGCTGGATACGATACCATTATTATTGAAACGGTGGGTGTTGGTCAAAGCGAAACCGCTGTACATTCTATGGTCGATTTCTTTTTGCTTTTAAAATTAGCAGGTGCTGGTGATGAACTGCAAGGTATTAAACGTGGCATTATAGAAATGGCAGATGCAATTGTGATTAATAAAGCCGATGGCGATACTAAAAAAGCGGCACAATTGGCAAAAGTAGAATTTAACAGAGCGTTACATTTGTATCCGCCAAAAGAAAGCGGCTGGAAACCGAAAGTTTTGTTGGCAAGTGCCTTACATAACGAGGGAATTCAAGCTATTTACACTATGATTGAAGAGTATTTGGTTTTAGCAACTGCCAACAACACATTTGAGCAGCGGAGAAACGAACAAAATAAATTTTGGTTATTATCGACTATCAATCAGCAATTAAAAGATCATTTTTATTCAAATATTGATGTTAAAAATCAACTTGAAAAAGAAATTTTAAATATTAAAAAAGGAAAAACAACTCCTTTTGCTGCAGCAAAAAAGTTGTTAGAATTGTGAAGAAAAAAAACTGTTTCACTAATAGAAACAAAAGAAAAGACGTGTTTTTAATTGCATCATAAACAAATCGAACAACAATAATTTATAAACTTTAAATTCATCAAAAAAAACATGAAAAATTAACTAAAAAGTTTTGAACTCGCTTTTTTATATCCTATAAAATAGACGTTTGCTAAGATTACTCCTACTATAATACCGCTTACTACATCAATAGGGTAATGTACGCCTAAATACAATCTGCTATACGCAAAAAACAACGGAAAAAGCAGCATCAAATATACTTGCTTATATCGTTCTTTAAAAACCAAAATAACAAACACAGAAAAAAATGTAGAAGTGGCTGAGTGACCAGAAAAAAAGCTATAACCACCAGGTTTTATAAGATTTCTTAAACTGTCTTTGATGCTTGGGTCTGAACTTGGACGTAATCTTTGAATGGTATTTTTTATTAAATTGGTAAACTGATCTGATAAAGCAACCAATAAAATCATGCTTAAAATAAGAAATAATCCTTTTTTCCAACCAAAAGATTTTATGGATAAGTAAAAAATAAAAGCAAACAACGGAATCCAATGAAATTGATTGGTAATTGCCAACCAAAATCCGTCCCATTGTTCGCTTCCTAAATTATTTAAATAAAGTAGTAATTCTCTGTCATTTTGTAAGAGACTTTCTAACATCTATTTTCCTACTTTAACAATTTCTATTTCAAAAACCAAATCAGATTTAGCAGTAATAGGTCCCATATTTCTGTTTCCATATCCTAAATAATACGGAATAAAAAGGCGGACTTTACCACCTTTTTTCATTTTTAAAACCGCTTCTTTAACGCCTGCTATCAAAGGTTTTTTATCTAACGTAAAATTAAATAGCTGCTTTCCTACATTACTTTGAATTAGCGTACCATCACTTGTATAAATGGTAAAATAAGAAGAAACAGGAGTAGCAGTTGTTACTTTTTTTCCTGTTCCTTTTTTTAAAGTTAAAATTTTAAGTCCAGAATTTGTTTTTACTGCTTTCTGAATCCCCATTTTACGCTGAAATTCTTTTTTTCGAAGTGCTAATTTAGCTTTCTCCTTTTTTTCTCGTTCAACCGCATTTTTTAATCCATCGTTAAAAGCAGTTACGGCATCAAATTTTTTGGCTTTTTTACCAACTCTAATAATTTCTATATGATTGATTACATCATTCTTTTCGATAGAATCTACTACATTTTGTCCTTTAATTACACGACCAAAAACTGTATGTTTATTGTCTAACCAAGGCGTTGCTTTGTGCGTTATAAAAAACTGACTAGAATTGGTGTTTTTGCCAGAATTTGCCATAGAAAGAGTACCTTCTTTACTATGACTATACAATAACTTACCCAGAGAATCTCTAGGAAATTCATCGGCAAATAAAAAACCTGAGTTTCCTTTTCCTGTTCCTGTTGGATCGCCTCCTTGAATCATAAAATCTTTAATAACTCTATGAAATTTTGTGTTGTCAAAAAACCTTTTCTCTTTTAAAGAATCGTTTACTTTAGGATTATTCCCTTCGGTTAATGACATAAAGTTTCCTACTGTCATAGGTACATTATCTGCATACAATTCTAAAAGAATATCTCCTTTATTTGTTTGCATATCTGCATACAAACCATCAGATAAATCGGCGTATTTTACCGTTTTACAAGAAGATAATACAAGAATAAGTACTAAAACCTTTATGATTTTCATATTTATTTAATAATTTCAAGAATTTCAACATCAAAAATTAAGGTGCTAAAAGGCTTTATTTTTGCACTTCTTTGTTGTGCTCCGTACCCTAAATCTTGCGGTATAAATAACCTATATTTAGACCCTACTCTCATTAATTGTAAGCCTTCATTAAATCCTTTTACAAACCCTGTAACACTATGTGTTAATGGTTTCTTTTTTTCGACAGAACTGTCAAAAACTGAACCATCTGTTAAGGTACCGTGATAATGTAATTTTACTCTTCCTGCTTTTGGAATTTTAGCTCCTTTACCTTCTTTAAAACTAAATATTGTAATCCACTAGCAGTGGTAACAACACCT
>CAMZMA010000154.1 GCA_947311815.1 uncultured Flavobacteriaceae bacterium | reverse complement strand
TCTTTTTCTATTATTTTAGTCGAAAAATCATCTACTGTTCCGCAATAAAATTTTTTAACCTTTTCAGGATAGGGGATAGTTTCGAGTTTATCATTTAAATAAAACAGTTCAGTATTTTTATTTAAAACCTGTAATGAATGCTCAGTTAAAGCAACAAATTTTAATTTATCATAAATTATTGTGTCGTTTCTAGTAATTTTGAAAGTATTGTTCTCAGAATTCTTATAAACTTCAATATTATTTAAGGTTATTTCTAGTTTATTTTGAGCACAGATATTTTGACTAAAATAATAGAAAAAGATAATTATTATTTGATAGAAAGAACAACTGAACCTATCGATACTCGCAAAAAAACAAAAAAGGAAATTATAGATACAATTGCTAAGCATAATGTTAAAGAAATTTATTTTTTAACAAAAGAAAAAAGTATAAGTTATGATGAAAATTTTTTCTATCCAGAAACTGTGATTATTGAAACTAATGATAATAAAATTGGAATACGATCAAATAATTTAACTGAGTATTATGATGAAATTGATTTTTCTAATCCTTTTGCTATTAAAGTTAAAAAAAACAATTTATGGGGATATAGAAATACGAAAATAAAATATAAAAAACTCAATAAATTTGTTTACGCTCTAGCGAGTTTTGAATTAGAAAACGGAAAAAAAGGTTTTATTGATCATAATGGAAACGAATATTTAGAATAAACTAAAAACCATAAATATTCTAATAACGAGTATATTGTGTTAGTTTTTCTAATTCCCCTTAGATCGAACTTATGTTTTTAAGATTAGCAACAATCTACTAACCTCAAATAATTAAAAATAAAAAAGCCGAAACATTAATGTTTCGGCTTTTACTATTTTTAAAAAACAGCTTATTTTTTAGCTAACAAATCTCTAATTTCAGCTAATAAATCTTCTTGACTTGGTCCAGAAGGTGCTGGTGCAGCTTCTTCTTCTTTCTTTTTCATTTTATTGTACTGTCTAATCATCATAAACATTACAAAACCAATGATTATTAAATTGATAATAGTATCAATCCAAGCACCATATAAAATTGCATTTTCTGCAGTAGTTACTTTACCTGCTGCATCTGTAATTGCTTCAGACAATACATATTTTTTATCTGCAAAACTAACACCTCCTGTAAACATACCAACAATTGGCATTACAATGTTACTTACAAATCCTTTTACAACAGCACCAATAGCACCTGCCATAATAACGGCAACGGCAAACTCAATTACATTACCGCCCGTAATAAACTCTTTAAACTCTTTTAACATTTTATATTGATTTTTAATTAGTTAATAAGTGCCGAAATTAAGGAAAATTTAACGAATGACAAATCTTTTTATCCGTTGTGAGATGGCAGTTATCGTTTCATAAGGGATTGTTTCGCATTTTGTTGCTATTTCTTCAATCATTTGCTGGCTGTTAAAGACAACAACTTCATCACCTTCTTTACAATCAATATTTGTAATATTTACCATGATCATATCCATACAAACGTTGCCAATAATTGGCGCTTTTTGATTGTTGATGAGTACATAACCTTTTCCGTTTCCTAATTTTCTTGAAATTCCGTCTGCATGACCAATGGGTATGGTAGCTGTTTTTGTAGGGTCTTTGGCAACAAAAGCTCTATTATATCCAACAGTTTCACCAGGAGTAATTGTCATGATTTGAGATATGACAGATTTTAAAGTGACTACATTTTTTAATTCGGATGTTACGTTCTCATCATTTCCAAATCCGTACAAACCAATACCTAAACGAACCATATCAAACTGCGCTTTTGAGTAATTAATAATGCCCGATGTGTTTAGAATATGAATCATAGGTTCGTTATCTAAATGATCGTACATTTGTTTTACAATAAACGCAAAATTATTTATTTGATTGGTGGTAAAATTTTCTTCATTTGGGTCATCAGAAGCTGCTAAATGAGAAAAAATAGATTGTATTTTTATATTGTTTGATGCTTTTAAAATACTTAACAACACAGGCACATCTGTATGCCAAAAACCAATTCGGTTTAAACCTGTATTAAATTTTATATGAATCGGATAATTCATTAACGGCATTTCATCAGCCATTTTTAAAAAAGCTTCTAAAATAGTAAAATTGTATAAATTTGGTTCTAAATAATGCTGTACTAACGCTTCTAAATTTTGCAACTGCGGATGCAACACCAAAATAGGCGTTTTTATACCAGCTTCTCGTAAAGCAATTCCTTCTTGTGTATAAGCCACTGCAAAATACGCCACTTTATCTTGAATTATTTTAGCAATTTCAACAGCATCACTTCCGTACCCAAAGGCTTTCACAACCGCCATAATTTTAGTTGTAGGTTGTAGTTTTTGCTGAAAATATTTCAAATTATGCAACACCGCATTGGCATCAATTTCTAAAACAGATACATGATTATTCATCCGAAGAGTTTTCTTTTTTTACTGTTTCATTTTGTGTATTTTCTCTAAGCGCTTTGTAGTAAGCGGCTCTACTAAGTGGTTCATATTCTTGCACTTCGCCTAACAAAACCAAATCATCGCTTGCAGCTTTTCTAAAACTATAATGCGCTAAATTACCTGTTCGGGTACAAACGGCATGTACTTTGGTCACATACTCTGCAGTTG
>CAMZMA010000153.1 GCA_947311815.1 uncultured Flavobacteriaceae bacterium | reverse complement strand
CCCAGGACTGTCTGTAAGTGGTGTGTCGCTAGAGAGTGATGCAGGATTAACAGCTTTAACTTCTCCATCAGGTGATATCTACTTGCATCAATCTGGCTCTGGGTTGGGATTGGAAGGTTTGGAGACTGCGTCATTACCACTTGTGACAGGTATGGAAGTGAGAACTCATTCCCCAGCTCTAAGTGATTTAGTGTCTTCTGCCGTAGGTTTCTGGTCTTGCAGGAACTGAATATAATTCGGCAGTATCAACAAAATTAATACCTTGTTCTAACCCATAATCTAATTGCTGATGCGCTTCTTTTTCGGTGTTTTGTTCGCCAAAGGTCATCGTGCCAAGGCAAATTTTACTTACTTTTATGTCTGTATTTGGTAGTGTGGTGTATTTCATTTAAAAAAAATTAAACTATTCTACCCAATCAGCAACAAACAAATTGGTATCGTGTCCGCCATGATTATTTCTATTGGATGAGAAAATAATTCGTTTCCCATCAGGAGAGAACATTGGAAAAGCATCAAAAACACCATCAAAAGTAATTTGTTCTAGGTTGTTGCCATCAACATCAATCATAAAGAGGTTAAAACCATCGTGTTTTTTCTTATGATGATTGGTAGAAAAGATGATTTTTTTACCACTTGGATGAAAAAATGGTGCCCAATTGGCACTTCCTAAATCGGTTATTTTTTTCATATCACTTCCGTCAATATTACAAATATATAACTCCATGTGTGTTGGCATAACCAACCCTTGCGCTAATAAATCTTTGTATTCTTTAACTTCAGCTTCGGTTTTAGGACGCGAAGATCGAAAGATTAATTTTGTACCATCAGGAGAGAAAAAAGCACCTCCATCATACCCTAACTCATGCGTAACTTGTTTTACATCTGTACCATCAATATTCATGGTGTACAATTCTAAATCGCCAGAACGTGTAGAAGTAAATACAATTAAATCGCCTTTTGGCGAAACGGTAGGTTCTGCATCATAACCTGGTGTGTTGGTTAATTGTTTTAGTTGATTTCCTTTGGTGTCTGCTACAAAAATATCAAACGTATCATACACAGGCCAAATGTATTTACCGCCATGATCTTCTTTTTTGGGTTGAATAGGGCAATTTACATCGCCTAAATGTGTAGAAGAATATACGATGGTAGAATCTCCTGGTAAGAAATAACTACAGGTTGTACGCCCTTTACCAGTACTTATCATTTGCGGAATGTTATGATTGTGCTCTAAACTTTTAACAGGCATCGTAAAAATTTGATCGCATTTTAAATCCCAATGATTTGAGGCTTGAAAAACAATTGACTTTCCATCAAAACTCCAATACGCCTCAGCGTTATCGCCACCAAAAGTTAATTGCTTGATGTTTTTTAAATGGACTTCTTTATCGTAGTGAATTTTATCTACAATTTTTGTAGCACCCGAAACGGCATCTTTTGTTGTTTTTTTTGTTTCCTTTTTACAAGAAAACAACGCAATTGTAATAAATAATATTGATAAAATTCTCATCCGTCTAAATTTTGTACTTTTGGCAAAAATAAGACATAAACCATGAAAAACTTTGTATTTATACTCTTTTTAACATTTGCTTTTGGATGTAAAAAAGAGCTTCAAAAAACAGAAAACAAACTAAAAGATGATGTTGCTTTTTTAGCGGATGATAAACTAGAAGGAAGACAAACAGGAACGAAAGGAGGAAAAGTAGCGGCTAATTATATTGCGAAACGTTTTAAAGACTTAGGATTATTGCCAAAAGGGACAAATAATTATCTGCAAGCATTTACCTTTAAACCCAAAGCACATCCGCATGCAAAAGTTGAATTTACCGATGATACCAAAGCCACAAATGTAACTACAGGACATAATGTGGTAGGGTTTATGGATAACCATGCAGAAAACACCGTAATTATTGGTGCTCATTTTGATCATTTAGGCTACGGAATAGAAGGTTCCTTATATAGAGGAAAAGAAAAATTGATACATAATGGAGCTGATGATAATGCAAGTGGTGTTGCGGTAATGTTACATTTAATTTCGAAATTAAAAAATCTAAAAAGTAATAACAATTTTTTGTTTATTGCTTTTTCTGGCGAAGAAATGGGCTTGTTAGGATCTAATTACTTTACAAAACATGCTACTATCGATTTAAAAAAAGCCAATTATATGCTAAACATGGATATGGTAGGTCGTTTAAAAAAGGACACTACTTTGGCAGTTTATGGCGTAGGAACATCATCAATATTTAAAAAAATTGTACAAGATGATAACAAAGATAAATTTCATTTAATTTTAAAAGAATCGGGTGTTGGTCCTAGCGATCATACCAGTTTTTATTTGTCAGACATTCCTGTATTGCATTTTTTTACAGGGCAACATGCCGATTATCATAAACCTACCGATGATTTTGACAAGTTAAATTATAAGGGAATGGAAACCATTACTGATTATATTTTTAACATTATTGCCGATTTAAATGATGATGGAAAATTAACGTTTCAAAAAACCAAAAACGAAACACAAAAAGGACGTAAATTTAAAGTAACTTTAGGCGTAATACCAGATTATATGTACGACGGAAAAGGAATGAAGTTAGACGGTATTAGCGAAGACAAACCCGCACAAAAAGCAGGTTTACAAAAAGGCGATATTGTCATGCAATTAGGCGATAGTACCATTGTAGATATGATGAGTTATGTACGTACTTTAGGTACTTTTAAAAAGGGAGATACCGCTAAAGTTATTGTAAAAAGGAATGGTAAAAAAGTAGCGAAAGAAGTTACTTTCTAATATTAGAAGACATCATAATTTATAAAAGCTCTGATAAATCGGAGCTTTTTTTTATACACAATAATAAATTACCTTTGCCCAATGATTAAAATTGGCAATATTGAACTCCCCGATTTCCCGCTTTTATTAGCCCCAATGGAAGATGTTTCTGACCCTCCGTTTAGAGCTTTGTGTAAAGAAAACGGTGCAGATGTAGTTTATACAGAATTTATTTCATCCGAAGGATT